>JAJYAS010000033.1 GCA_021779415.1 Bacillota bacterium | reverse complement strand
GCTCGATAACTTCATCCTTTCGGCTTTCAGCCTACTACCTCGTTTGCCTACGCTTAAAGAAGTGAGTTACCCCACTTCCTCCAAGGCTAACTACGGGCGGTTGGTCTACCTTACCCGATGGGATTCTCACCCACTATATTTTACGACCTAGCACATCCGCACTGTCAGTCACCGGTAGCCTACGACGAAATTATCTGAACGGGTTCCAAAACTTCCATTTTGTCTTCTTTCTTATTACAGGATACTTAAGAAGATATGTTTCCCCACCTGGCACGGCTTTCCCCTCAAGAACTCTCTGCGGATTCATCAACGTCAGTTGTCGAAACCTCTCCTCCCCGACTAGATCCCTCACTCTTTGAAGAGCCTCACGCTCGCTTGATCCACTCCGCGATACGCGGTGAGCATCGGATCCGATAAAGTGAATGAGATCACTGTGAAGTAAAGTTTCGGCCAGATCCTGAGATTTGTAGCCATATCGTCCTCTGAGACTTCTTAAGTCTAACTGAAAGAGAACTCCTTTTTTTGCCCATTCAATGAGACGCTCCGGCTCATCGACGAGCCCTTTATATCGTTCCGGATGGGCAAGAACCGGGATCAACCCCTGAACTTGAAGTTCAAAAAAAACTTGATCGGTATAGTGGGGGATTTCAAACATGGGGAGCTCAACTAAGATATGCTTTTTCGCGTTTCCTAATGTCAGCAGTTTCCCTTCGCGCACCCACCTTCCCATATCCGGGAAGATATAGTTCTCCGCACCAGGGACAATTTTCACCGGGATCCCAGCCTCGGACACAGCTTTAATCACCTGCTCTGTAGCTCTCAAAATTTCCGTGGAGCGTAAAAAGTTACTCCCTTCCAAGACATGTGGAGTGGCAATCAGCGTCTTAAAGCCTGATTCGTACAAATCGCGCACCATACCTAATGTTTCGTCCATACTTTTTGCTCCGTCATCAAGCCCCGGCAGGATGTGGCTATGACTATCAATCATGAAAATCTCCTCAAATCTTCATCCACATTATACATCTGTAAGGGAACAGTTCTTTGATCTTATGTTAAAAATATTGATCCTTTAAAGAAAGGCGCTTAACCATGAATATATTCAAGCCCGCGGCATCTTAGTAGTCCTTGCGACGGCAGAAGAGTTTGTTCGGCCCCCCCTCCTACAGAATTGGCGCTGAATCATCCAATTTCCGGTAGGAATTAGTTTGGCGAAAGAATCGACGGGTGTCGTCTTTAATGGGATTCTTTCCTTAAGTCCTTCAAACTGCTATGCAGTGCGTGACATCGGGAAAAAGGCCCAACAACAAGTTGTCGGGGCCTATGACAAATTCTGATTCTTGGATTTAAAAAGCAGCTAGCTGCTTCCATTTGTGACCTGCTTACGGGCCTCAACTTCTGGATATCCAGTAACTCGATATCCAGTAAAATGATTATCATACATCAACCAGCAATATATAGCATAATGTTAGAGAGCCTCTGCACTTTACGTAGAGGGACTCTCTACTCATTTCTCTAATTGTTCATCTAATAACGTTAGCTTTTTAGTTATATGGCTTAATAGGTTACATTTGCAGAACCGGTAATTGCAATTGCATTAACTGCGGTCAATGTGTAACTCCCAGCTATTACACTGGTTTGTGGGGCGACGACATTGCCGCTACTAGCTACAGTGTACAACACCCATTTTGTTCCTAGATCTTCTGCCCATACCCAAATGGCTACATATTTCACTGTGCTACCTTGCGTGAAGGTGACATAAGGGCCAGTCAATTCAGACAATAAGGGATTACCAGTACCTACAGTTCCCACAGCTTGAGCATTGTTAAGACTGGTAGCAGCTGCTGAACTACCCACCAGTGTCACTATATCGTACTGAGTACCTCGAGCCAATGAAGCATCAAGTTGGTTTGTAGATGTTGAGCCGGTCCCTTAGACGTACTGAGTTGCACCAGCCAACTGATCCGTAACTGTTCCTGTGCTAAACTCTGTGCTAATCGTTACTCCATCAACCGTAACGATTACATCACCATCAGTGAGGTAACCCGCATTGACAGTCCTAATCGGCTTTAAGGTTACAGCGTAAGCACCCTCCGAATCCGTAGCCGCCGTACCGGTCACGCGGTCAAAGGTGACATTCACGGTTTTATCCGCAATCGGAGTGCCGTTTGCGTCTTTTACAACACCGTTAACCACGAATAAAAAAGAGACCGAAGCCTCATTTTCCATCATAGAATGTCCCTACAGCAGGAATTTGTCTTAAGTCAGTTATCTTGAAACCAAAATCTATTCACACCCTCCCGCTCCCATCACACGTCGGGCAGGGGGAAGTATAACGCACAGCTAACGTTTGACCCACTTTCTTCCGAGTCATTTCCACAAGCCCCAGTTGAGTCAATCCTAAGACCTGAGATTTCGTTTTGTCCTTCGCGCAGGCCGTCTCCAGCACCTCAATCACCTTTTGTTGATCGTCTGTCGACGTCATATCGATAAAGTCAATGATGATGATCCCGCCGAGATTTCTCAGCCTCAGCTGGCGCGCGATCTCCCGAGCAGCCTCAAGATTCGTATGTACAACCGTCTCTTCTAAGGATCGTTGACCCACATATTTTCCAGTATTGACATCAATCACGATTAAGGCTTCAGTCTGTTGAATGATCAGATATCCTCCGCTTTTTAGCCAAACTTTCGAGCGCAAGGTTTTACGAATTTCGTCATCCACCCCATATTTGGCAAAAAGGTCCTCCCCTGTGACAACATAGATTTGTTTTGCCGCCGGGTGTTCAATCTCCTTCAAGGCTTTGCGCAAGATTAACGCGACTTCCTCCTGATCCACCGTGATTTTTCCCACATCTTGATCAATCCAATCCCGCACCAGACGGGAAACCAGATCCACATCCTTATGTGCAAGTCCGGGCACGGAAACATGCGGGATCTTTGGTTGCAACGCTTCCCATATCTCCACCAGCTGCGCAATATCCTCCGCAATCTCGGCTCCGTCAATCCCTTCAGCCAAGGTGCGAATAATCACACCCATACCCTCCGGTTTGGCCAAATCCGCCAGATCCCGCAAACGCGCCCGTTCATTACTATCCTGAATCTTCCGCGACACCCCAATATAACTCACCTGAGGAAGAAGCACTACATACCGACCCGGCAACGTCAAGTTGACGCTAATCCGCGCCCCCTTCGTCCCGACCGGTTCCTTAATCACCTGAACCAAAAGCTCCTGGCGTGGCTTGAGGACGTGCTCGATCCGAAGATGAGCAGCCTGATCAACCTTTTCATCCTCCTCAAAACGCGACGGAACAGCATCCCCAACATACAAAAACGCGTTCTTGTCCAGCCCAATATCCACAAACGCCGCCTGCATCCCAGGAAGAACATTCTCCACCCGTCCCCGATACATATTCCCCACCAAATGGGACGAAGCGCCCTCTTCCTCGAACACATCCATCAAATCCCCTTGTTCAAAGACGGCTGCACGCAGCTTTCGAGAATTGTTTTGGGTTTGAAGGACGATTTCCTTCTGGCATCCTGTGCTATCATGCTTCATGTGGGTTAGTACACCTCCATACGGGAACTTTGCGTTACAACGCTCACTTGTTGCTCTCGCAGATCTAATGAGAGGGCGGGGTACCCGGCAAATGCGCCTTCCTTGGCGCAGTTGCCGGCGGAACACGTCCTGTGTTCCGCCCCGCCGTATGAAAGCGCTCTTAAGTCAAGTTTGATTACTGCTCTATCAAAGAAGATTCGCTTTTGTAAGCGCAAAGTTCTGGTCTTATAAGAACGAAACGAATGTTAAAATGTCTTTGTGCCAGTATCGGGTCCCGGGTCCCAGAACGTCGACTCAAGCCAGCACCAATTCGGAGGTCCGTATGCTTGGAAAGCATGTCCAAACACAGCCTACCCCGCACATGTCTGCGAAGCAGAGGTGCGTTCCCAGCCCTGCGGCGCAGCTCAGCTTCGAAGCAGAGAGGTGCGATTTTGCCTCTTGCATCCCAGAGAGAGGGTCACGATCACACGGCGAGAAACCTCTGCGCGAGTCGTAGCCAAACTTGGCGAAAGTGTTCTTTCATTAAGGGGCTGAGGACAGGACGTCCGAAGCTGGCAACCAGACAAGGATGTCTGATTTGCCAGGTACCCCTCCACATGCATACAACACTTGAGCCCTAGTTTGGCACGACGAACGCAACGGTTGAACAAGTGTGCTCGTGACCCTCCCCCCGAAACGGGCTAATTCGCACCTCGGGCTTAAATCTCAGCAAGCTGCTCCATAGGCGAGCTCTTCTCCCCCTGATAACTCACATGCACACCCGTCCGTTTAATATGAAGCGCATCCAAATCCAGCGGCAGATTCTCCAACTCTCTCAAGCTGGCCAGCACTTCCTCCGGTCGAACACTCCCAGCGTTCCCCATCTCAACTTCCAGCTCAAAGACAATCTCGTCCCCGTGAATTTCCCCTTCCAGCCGCTTCACCCATGGCCGGATGTCCTTATCCGTCGGCCCTTTTTTCGAATAACGCAAATAATTCACATGTTCCCGTGCCAGCCAAGCTCCAACCGCTTCTTGCAAACGCGCTTCATCAATCGGCAAGGCCATCAAAACACGCATCCGATAACTGGCTGCATTCAAGACCGCCATTAAGGGTTTGGCCCCTAGAGTCAAGACGCGCCCTTGCAAGAGCCGAATCCCCGGAGGCAATTGTTCTTGAATCCGTCCCAAGACTTCTCCTAAATCCATTTCCCGTTGGAGATCGATGTCCACATACTCCCGTTCCCCTTCCGTCCCGACCGCTAAGGCGAAACCGAAGGAGATTTTGGGGCGGGGGTTAAAACCTTCCGTATAAGACATATAAATCCCCGCTCGTCGGATCGCACGTTCAAATACCCGTGTCAAGTCAAGGTGTGCGATATACCTTGCATCTTCAATTTTAGTGTAGGCGATTCTTAGCCGCATGGCACTCACCCTTTCAACTCAATCTGAACCCCTCTGCCCGGGCAAATTCCACACCCGGTGCATTCATCATAGCGACAATCGATCGTTTTAGCTTCCTGCAGGGCACGATGATGTTCTTCAACTAAAAACTGTTTCGTCACACCACTCTCTAAATGTTCCCAAGGCAAGATGTCATCATAATCCATGGCACGATTGGCGTAAAAATGTGGGTCGATGCCTAACTCGCTAAAGGCTTCCATCCATACCCCTTCGCGAAATTGCTCAGACCAACCATCAAAGCGGCAACCGTGTTTGTACGCCCATTCGAGGAGCGGCGCCAAGCGTCGATCCCCCTTAGCAAAGACCGCTTCCAGGTAGCTCGTCTTCACATCATGATAATTGTATTTAATGCGACGATCGCGCAATTTCTCTCGGAGATATCTTTGCTTTAGATCGACGGAAGCTTTGGCTTCTTGAGGTTCCCACTGAAACGGGGTGTGAGGTTTGGGTACGAAGATACTCGTCGAGATCGTCACCGTGATATTGCGGCGTCCGAGCTGAGTTCCGAGATTGACAACTTTCTTAGCCAAATCAACAATCCCGTCGATGTCTTCTTGAGTCTCCGTAGGTAACCCCACCATGAAGTAAAGCTTAATCGTCGACCAACCCTTTTTAAAGGCCGCCCCGGCCGCAGCTAAGAGATTTTCCTCCGTCACTCCCTTATTAATCACATCACGCAAGCGCTGTGAACCTGCTTCCGGTGCAAAAGTTAAACCGGATTTACGAGTCTTTTGTACGGTCTCGGCTAAACCGACATCAAAGGAGTCCACTCGCAGTGAGGGGAGAGAAACCCCAACCCCTTCAGGACCGTGTTTCTCAAGGATTGTCTCAATGACGGGTTGGATACAGGTGTAATCTCCACTGGAAAGCGAAGTGAGAGCCACCTCATCGTACCCCGTCGAACGCACCAATTCCTCGGTTTGCTTCAGGAGAGTTTCTGTCGACCGTTCTCGAACGGGTCGGTAAATCATCCCCGCTTGGCAAAACCGACAGCCCCTAGAGCAGCCGCGCATGACTTCAAGCATCATCCGATCATGCACTATTTCCATATAGGGAACAACCGGATTGGTCGGGAAAAAGGCTTGATCCAAATCTTGTACAATCGCTTTTTCCACCACCGCTGGAACACCAACTTCAGCCTCTATCTTCTCAATTCGACCGTCAGGTTTATAGGAGACATGGTAGAACTCCGGCACATATACACCCTGAACTTGAGCTACTTTTCTTAAGAACTCTTGCCGAGAAACGGGGTTTTTCTTCTGCTCAGCCATGAGGCGAAGCACTTCTGGCAACTGTTCTTCACTTTCCCCGAGAAGGAAGAAGTCAATAAAACCAACGAGAGGTTCCGGGTTAAATGCGCAAGGGCCTCCGGCAATAATCCACGGGTCGTCTGGCCCACGGTCTTCCGTGTGGAGGGGAATTCCAGCCAGCTCGAGCATATTGAGAATATTGGTATAACTCATTTCGTACTGAAGGGTAAAGCCCACCACATCAAACCCTTTGAGGGGTTGAAAAGATTCCAGCGCATAGAGTGGGATCCCCTTCTCACGTAGTGTCTGTTCCATATCGACCCAAGGGGCAAAGACCCTTTCACAGAGGAATTCTGGAAACGTATTGACGAGATGGTAAAGAATCCTTGTTCCTAAATGGGACATTCCCACTTCATACACATCCGGGAAAGCAAAGGCCATATGAACGTCGGTTGTATCCCAATCCTTGCGAATCGCGTTCCATTCAGACCCTATATAACGGCTAGGTTTCAAGACTTTAGGCAAAAACAGTTCGACCTGCCGGCGTATCTCCGCCGCGGTAAATTCATTCATGATCTCCATGAGGCCTCCTTGTACTACTTTGTGGACCTCAATTATATCATAAATAACAGAATATCCCTAAAGTTTCCCTACTGGAAAACGAATTCCCTCGCGCAACATCCCCTCTACCACATCCGTCTCGGTCAGGATCTTACCCTGCCCCATTTCTTCATTCGTCAGAGAGACCAGGGCGTAGCGATCTGGCGTAAACTCTTCGACGATGCGCACCAAGGGGGTATTTTTCTGAACGGTAACCCAACGACTGCGCATCAGCCCTTTTTTCAACAATTCCTCTTTCTTCCGCGTCAATTGCCTGAGAAACGTGATATGGGCAGTGGAAATCTCTTTACTGCCTGCCACCCAAAAGAAGCCCCCTAAGATAATAAAGGTGAGGGGTCCTTCAGAGAACTTCCCCCGCCCCCATAAAAGGATTCCGTAGAGAGCAAAGAGAACACCCAACCATTTTCCTGCCCAAGCCAAGAACTTCGTCGTACGAACGAAACCAAAGCCTTCCACACAGAGAGCTCGCACCACACGTCCACCATCCAGCGGCAAAACCGGGATCAAGTTAAACGCCGCCAGCCAAACATTATAACGCACAAAATCATCCGCCAGTTCGCCCGCCCATAGCCCTTGCCACCTCAAGGCTTGAGCCGCAAATAAGAGCACCAGGTTAAAGGCAGGACCAGCCAAAGCCACCACACTTTCTTCCAGTTTTCTTCCTTCGAAGAGATCATCACAATAGGCCGCTCCACCAAAAGGGAATAATTCCAGCCCCACGACTTTAAAGCCATAGGCCCTGGCCGTCATGAGATGCGCTAATTCATGTCCGACGACTAAGGCAAAGACGAGAAGAGCCTGGGCCACGAGACCCAGGACTCCGTAGAGTAGCAAGACCAACAGAAAGGTGGGATGAATTCGAAGGCTCACCCCCCATAATTTCGCGAGCTCCATTTCTGCTCCCCCTCTAAAGAAAACTTGGCTAGCGCTAAGCCTTGGCGAAGGCGGTCGCCTTAGTTGCACTTATGCTTGGAAAGTATATAACGTAAGTTTATACTTTCTGACTGTACGAGAAAAATTTGATAAGCCTCTTTGTCCTCGACTATCTTAGCTCTTGGCTGCTGGCTGGATGAGATAGGGTATTGGGTTGACCGGCTGATTATCTTTGCGCAGTTCAAAATGCAGCCAGGGTTTTTTCAAAGGTGCGGAAAGCCCAACCGAACCTAAAGTCTCCCCTTTCTGGACCCGCTGACCCTTCTGAACAGAAATATCCCCTAGATTCCCCAGGATCGTGGTCCAACCATTGCCAAAATCCACCTTGGCGATCTTTCCTAATTGGGGATCTTCCCCCACTAAGGTCACAACCCCGTCCGCAGGGGAAACGACGGGCATTCCCAAACTGCTCCCTACGTCGATTCCCTTATGAACTGTGCCCACGGCATTGGTTCCCCCTTCTCCCTTTTCGCCAAATCCCGCCATAACTTGCCCGGAAAGAGGAGGCAAAAACTGGCCAAGCATCTTTGCATCCACAGGAACACTTTTACTGCTCACTCCTCCGATTGAGAGGGCATCTTTCGCCATCCCATTTAAGGCTTCATAGAAATTGTCCGAGTTAACCGCACCCCGATAAAGGGAGTGAACCGCGAGCGACACTTGATCCGAACCATTGGAACTAAAGAAGACTAACAAAAATAACGTCGCAGCTACAATAGCCCGCTTTTGTGTGCCGTTCCAATGTTTCAAGACGTTCCCCCAACCCGTCTTGGGGGAATTTCGACGTCCTGGCTGATGGTTAAAGTGCGGTGATTTTCCCCGCCCCTGTTCTTTCCCTACTTCTTGGACTGCCCGTTCCCATTCCCAGTCATCCCAACGTTCAAAAGGATTCATCCTACTCTGCCTCTCTTTACTCGAAGTTCGAGGTTCGATGTTCGAGATCCGATCTTGGAATTCGGTTCTGCGAATCGAAGGATGGAATTTGAACCACGATTAGGCTCGTACATCCCTTAATAGTTTATGAGAAGGCAAAAAAAATAGAACCCTTCAATTCTTCGAATTGAAGGATGGAATGAAAAATCCCCGCAGCAAGCTGCGGGGAAATATCGAACCTCGATTAAAACATGAGTCGCTGTCGCCTTAAATTGACACTGAGGAGTAACCCAACCGAGGCCATGTTCGACCACATTGCGCTCCCACCATAGCTGATCAACGGTAGCGGGATACCCGTCACGGGCATAATCCCCGAGGTCATACCGACATTAACCAAGATATGAAAGGTAAACATGGAGATCACGCCCGTGGCAATCAACATCCCAAACGGGTCGCGCGCTTTCAAAGCGATGCTGATACTGCGCAAGATAAAAATGAGAAAGAGGAAAAGCAGCGTGACCGTACCCACAAAGCCGAACTCTTCTCCGACGACCGAAAAAATAAAGTCGGTGTGATGTTCCGGCAAGAAATTCAACTGACCTTGCGTTCCCATACGATACCCTTTTCCCCATAACTGACCGGAGCCGATGGCCCAAAGGGATTGTAGAATATGGAATCCGTCTCCAGACTTATCGGCAGCCGGATTCACGAAAATAGTTAAGCGTTTTAACTGATAATCTTGCATGGGGAGGGGAAGACCTTGCGCCCAATGTAACCAGCCCGGTAAGTTCGTGGCAAAGTGCAACCAAAGTGCGAGCCCAATGATACAAACTCCGCCCACGAGCAGTCCTCCAAATTTCCAAGGATTGGCACCCGCCACAAACATCATCCCGATAAATATGGCGGCAAAAACTAACGTGGTCCCTAAGTCAGGCTGTTTAAAGATCAGAAGCATGGGAACGAGCACGAAGAGAAACGGTACGATAAAATCTCTAAAATTATCGAGTTTTCCTTTGCGATGGGCTAGAAAGTCAGCGAAGGTAATAATAATGAAGATTTTGGCGAACTCCGAAGGTTGAATACTGAAACTTGAGGTGATCGGAATCCAACGGGTTGCTCCTTTAGCCGAGTGACCAAAAAGGATCACGGCAAAAAGCAACGCCAAATTAAGGCCGTAAATCCACCACCGGAACTGTCGCCATTTTTGATAATCGATCGCTGCCATGATAAGTGCAATGAAAATTCCACTTATAATCCAGAGCGCTTGCCCCTTGACATAGTGTAAAGGATCTGCTTTATCAACATTAATGGAAGCGGTGCTCAAGATGAAGAGACTAGCTACTAATAACAAAAGTGTAAATAGGATAAATAAAAAGTCTAAGTTTCTTAAGGTTCGCTTATCCACGAGCATAATTCCCCTCAAATTATTTAGCGATTCTTTGGCTACTATTTGCTCATTATAACACATCTCTAAACCCAGCCCAAAATTCCGTCTCAATTAACAAGACTGCAAAGGCCTCTTAAAGAAACCATGAGAAAAAAGCTAGGTGGTTATCCCCCCTAGCTAGATCTGTAATCGTCTCGTGTTGGCTGGCTCCTTACTTAGTGGCGTAATCTCGCTTCATCTTCACGACAGGAATGTTGGCGACCAACGCCACTTCCCGGTCATCTTGGCAGAGGTTAAACTCGAGCGCAGCTTCGTCGATTTCCATATAGTTGGATATCACTTTGACCAAATCTTCTCTTAATCTATTGAGCATAGTGGGTGAAATGCTAGCACGATCATGAACCAGAACGAGCCGAAGGCGTTCTTTTGCCACCGTCTTGCTCGAGGCGCTTTCCTTGCCAAGCATTCGGCTGATAAATTCTAACAAGGACGATTCCTCCTCTCAGTACCGAACGGTTAACGAAGACCAACGAGTCTCTTAAGTCTATCCATAATTCCTACGGGTACATCGAGGCTCATCAAAGGTACTTCTTCCCCTTTAATCCGCCTAGTGATCCGACGATAGGCCTCTCCAGCTTTTGATCCTTGATCCATAACAGCGGGTTCACCGCGGTTCGTGGAGATCACGATACTCTCATCTTCTGGGACAACACCGATTAGATCGATGGCCAAGATATCCAGGATATCCGAGATATCCATCATATCCCCACGTTTCACCATTTCAGGTCGAATTCGGTTAATGATTAGTTTGGGATTCCTTAGCTCTGCGGCTTCTAAGAGGCCAATAATGCGGTCCGCATCGCGTACTGCACTGACTTCGGGTGTACAAACGACGACGGCCCGGTCGGCACCAGCAATTGCGTTGCGAAACCCTTGTTCAATTCCAGCCGGACAGTCGATAATTGCAAAATCGAATTCCTCTTTTAGTTCTTTAGCTAATGTGCTCATCTGCTCAGGATTAACGGCTGTTTTATCCTTTGTTTGGGCAGCGGGTAGCAAAAAAAGATTGGGAAAACGTTTATCTTTAATTAGGGCTTGTTTTAAGCGGCAATTCCCAGTGGTCACATCCACTAGGTCGTACACGATGCGGTTTTCTAGTCCCATCACCACATCAAGGTTACGCAAACCGATATCCGTATCGACCAAGACGACTTTATGTCCTGCGGCAGCTAGTCCTGTGCCAATATTTGCGGATGTTGTCGTCTTGCCAACGCCCCCTTTTCCGGAAGTTACAACGATTACCTCACCCATATTTAGACCTACCTTTCCAATTAGAGTTATTCGCCCTTAGCGCATCTTGCCGCGCCAAGCATTCATACCTGCCGCTTCTACTATTAATTGATCCTCTTTGATTCTGGCAATTTCCGGGCCTCGTCCGTCGGTTTCTTCGTCCGGTGCCCTGGTCACCAAATCCGCAATCCTCAATTGAGTGGGGGCCAGATGATAAGCGCTGACTGTAGCGTTTCGTTCCCCTGTCGCTCCGGCGTGGGCCACCCCCCGCAGGGAACCTAAAACAGCAATGTTACCCGTTGCGATTATCTCCGCTCCGGGATTAACGTCCCCCAGAACAACAACATGACCCTCAAATTGAACACTTTTTCCAGAACGAAGTGTGCGTTCCACAAAGAGACAACTTCCTTCCACCATCCCTTCATCCCAATGGCGAGTTTCCTTGTCCTCTGTGGCGTAGGATTGACTCTTACCAGGCACATACACTTCTTCCGTGGTCAACCATCCAGCAAGCTCCAACTGGTATTGGCCTAGGATGCTTGCCAGAGCAGCATGTTCCTCCTCAGTGTATTCCTTTTTCCCAGCATAGCACCGCACGGTCGCACCTTGCAGAAATTGAACAGATTTTTCTAATAGCTTAGCGAGTTCATTGATTAGTAATCCAAAGTCGGCCGCTGGATCAAGGTATAAAACCAATCCATCGCGGGTGCCCTTAAGTGCTAGATGTTCTGTCCGTGTCAACCTGCACAATCCCCCATCGCTTGTCATATTCAATAAATGCTCTCTATAAATTCTACAAGCCTGTCCCAATTCCCTTTTTACAATATAAAAAAACGAGGACAAATTTCCTCGTTTTTTAGCCCCCATTCGATTACTTCCAACCAAAATACTTCTTAAAG
>JAJYAS010000748.1 GCA_021779415.1 Bacillota bacterium | reverse complement strand
TAAGCCGTTGTTCCATCTTCATTCTATCATAGACGTCTTCTAATCCACTGATTATTGGATCAAATTCCACTTCTGACCCTTCTTTCCCAAATTATTTGTTTATATATTATAACATAATTCTCGAATTTCTAGAAAAGATAAGAAATAGTTGAAAAAAAGGACCGTAAGGGAGTCCCCTACGATCCTGCAATGATGTTCTAGTGAAAGTATTTTATGCCTTGACGTTGACGTTTAATCGCTTTGCGCACTTCATTCGCGACTCGCCATGTTTCGGGTTGGTGAGGAGTCATAAGCTCCATTTTTCCAGATCGTTTATCAATTAGTATATCCACAGTCGGCTTATGACCTTCGGCTTTTTCTCCGGGATGAAGAATATCAATTCCAATTTTATGTTCATCATATTGAGGCGGAACAAGGTAATTCAATACTTCTTCTGTCGCATCCATTAATTCAACAACTTGTTCTTGGGGATACCCTTCTCTTAAGAGAATATCTCGCACTTGAGGCAATGGATGTTCGAGTGTGAGTAGCATCTGGGCTCGTTGTATTAAATTATAGTCAATGTCCAAAACGCCACCTCCACTTAATTTATCTTTTCATTCTCAACCTTTTCTTTCTTAACTTATTTTCATTTTTCCCTTATCTTCTCGATTGAATACTGATAGTTCTTTACGTTAATGGTCCTTTTTCCCACTAATTATGTAATTAACCTAAGGAGGATTATTATGTCAAAATTACTTTCCTATCCTTTTTTAGTTGCTGCAATATCGGGGATTGCAATGGCCGTACAAGGCACTTTGAATTCCTCCTTAAGTCAAAAAACGTCGCTTCTTTCCGCAACGCTTGTGGTTCACATCATCGGTACGCTTGTCGCGGTAATTGCTGTGCTAGCATGGCGAATTCCTCTCTTAAGCGGCCATTGGATTTCGGTACCGTGGTATTTATACCTTGGCGGCGTGCTCAGCGTACTCATTGTCGGACTTGTTGCCATCAGTATTCCTAAAGTTGGCGTGTGCAACGCTACCACAGCAATTATTATCGGTCAGGTTAGTATGGCAGTTCTGATTGATCATTTCGGATGGTTTGGTATGAGTCGTCTCCACTGGAATCCGTGGCAGATTGTTGGAATCGGATTGTTTGCCGCAGGGGCCAAACTCCTCTTTCGCTAATTCTTGTTTTTTGAGCGATCCCCGATTAAGGACATATTCATAATAATCGTATAAACTTCCTCACTGACAGTGAATTTGCGAATTTGCCCATTGGCTGCTAAGATGACTGTACTTTTGCCGGTAGCATTCTGATCACCTTCGATAATCCGAAGCAGAAAAGCATAAGCCTCACTGCTCACTGCCAACTGCTTAAACTGCCCTTCTGCGACAAAGATAATCCAATACCCCGAGGAAACCTCGCTGTTTCCATTATTATAGAGAGCATCCGCTACACTCGAGAAGTCTTGTCCTAACAGTGCCTGTGGATTAGTTCCATCCGTGTTTGCATTTACCGAATTATTAAGCGTATAGTTGTCATTTAACGTACTGGTTTGAGTTGCTGGTTCAGCTAGACGTGAGTAAATATCCTTGAAAAAGTTAGGAAATAAGATGTAACCGACAACCCCTATAATGAGAATCCAAAGGGCCAAGGCCTGTAAATCCTGCCATAATTCACTGCGTGGTGGTCGTCCCCAGGTATTAGGCATACCTTCCCCTCCAAATATTAGTCTATCTTCATAAAGACTACCCTCTAAATCATATATACGTTTGTTTTTACTCAGATATGTATATGAAACTTGCATCTCGTAATCCCACCCTCTAAAATAAGAACTGAGGTGTGGAAAATGGATCTGCTTCGACAAAAACTTACTTTATTGCCCGAGAAGCCGGGCGTATATCTGATGAAAGATACACAAGGACAAATAATCTATGTTGGTAAGGCTAAAATACTAAAAAATCGAGTAAAGTCATATTTTACTGGATCACACGTTGGAAAAACTGAGCGACTCGTAAGTCTAATCGTTGATTTCGAATATATCGTAACCGATTCAGAAGTAGAGGCTCTTGTTTTAGAGTGTAATCTCATTAAAAAACACAACCCAAAGTACAATATCCTCTTGCGTGATGATAAAACATATCCCCATTTAATGATCACTGAGGAGACTCATCCACGAATTCTAATTACTCGACAAATAAAAAAGGGCAGAGGAAAATACTTCGGGCCTTACCCCAATGCAACTGCCGCCAAAGAAGCGGCTCGTTTACTCAATCGTCTTTTCCCATTTCGGAAATGCCGTCAAATTCCTACTCGACCCTGTCTTTATTATCACTTGGAACAATGCCTTGCTCCTTGTGTCTCAGAAGTCTCACTTGATACTTACGCCGGAATGCGCAAAGAGGTTACAACGTTTCTCAAAGGAGATCAAAGCGGAATACTGGCATTACTAGAAGAGAAAATGCAAAGCGCAGCTGATGCACTTCAATTCGAACGGGCTCTAGAATATAGGGACCTAATCCAGGACTTAAAACTCCTTAGTGAAAAACAAAACATCACACTCAATGATTTTATTGATCGGGATGTATTAGGATACGCGATCACGACGGATCAGATGTGTATTCAGATTTTTTATTTACGGCAAGGCAAACTACTGGCACGAGATAGTTTTATTTTCCCTTACTATGAAGAGCCTGAAGATGCTTTCATCTCTTTTATCGCTCAATTCTATATCGAACATACATGGCCGCAGGAGATCTTGCTTCCGCCGATTGAATCTCTAATCTTATCCAGCCTATTTCCTATCACTGTTCCTCAAAAAGGAAAAAAACATGAACTACTCCAAATGGCAATGTCTAATGCTCAGACCACCCTTCATGATCAAATAACATTAGAAATTCGCCAACAATCTGAAACCCAG
>JAJYAS010000747.1 GCA_021779415.1 Bacillota bacterium | reverse complement strand
TCAAGCCGGAAAACTAATTAAGTATTCGGTTCATGAACTTTGGACGGCCCAAAGTCTCAGTTTTTGGACAGAACGAGTGATGATCAAAGACTTAGAGGTCGAGTTAACCGTTGCCACAACCTCGGTAGGGTTGTGCTGGTTAGGTCTTGGCCCGTCAGTTGAGGAAGAACAATCCTTGCTTAAATGGATGTCACGCCAGTTCCCAAAAGGTTTTTTGATACGTAAGCGCGAGCCAAATAGTGAGGTTATTCGTCAGTTGCAAGAGTATGTTTCTGGTCAACGCAAGGAGTTCACGATTCCTCTGCATCCAATCGGTACGCCCTTTCAGCTTAAAGTATGGGCAGAACTTCTGCGTATTCCTTACGGAGAAACTCGCACCTATGGCGAAATTGCCGCCCAAGTGGATAACCCAAAAGGGCAGCGAGCGGTGGGTATGGCCAACAATCGAAATCCAATCGGAATCGTGGTGCCCTGTCATCGGGTCATCGGTAAAGGTGGAAGTTTAACAGGGTACGCCGGGGGTTTAGACATTAAAAAAAAGCTGTTAGAGTTGGAAGGTTATAGCACATCTTCAGTTGGTAAGAACTAAAATAGCTGGATGAGGATAGGTCAACGATTATGATTAGTAATCTGTCAAACACAAGTTTATAATAACGGAAAAACGGGGGAATCATATATGGAAAACCTTTTCATAGGAATCGAACACATTGGGATTAAGGCCTTGGAATTGGAAAAAGCTATTCATTTTTACAGAGAGGTACTCGGCTTTAAGTTTTTACACAAGATTAAACCAGGAGAGGCGGAATTGGCCTTTCTGGAATTAGGTGGTACCGTCGTGGAATTAGTGGAAGTGGTTGATGGTTCTAAATTTAAGGATGGGGTTGTTAATCACTTGGCAATCCGGGTCTCAGATATCGTTAAAGCGGTAGAACATTTAAAAGGGCATCACGTAGAATTGATTAATTCCGAGCCCATGTCTTTAGGGGAAGGACGGTATAATTTCTTTTTCCGCGGTCCGAGTGGAGAAAGACTAGAGTTCTATCAAGCGTAGCTGAGAAGTTCCGTATAGTAATGTTGATTAAAGATGGCGGGTCCACCCCCAGTGTGCCAAAAGACAATTGTCTCAGGAAATTCCTGATTTTTATGGTGCATCAAGTGTTTAACAGCGGCAACTCCTTTGGCAGTGTAAACGGGATCAAAGAGGACGCCATCCGTTCGTAAACACTCAATTAAGACTTTTGAAGATGCAGGTGTGGGTTGGCCGTATCCCGGTCCGATAAAATCGGTGGTAACTTCAAACGGTGGCAGCGGACAAGGGGCGTGGAGCAAATCCAACACTTCAGCTGCTAGTTTTTTAACCCGATCATGAAGTTGATTCGTACTTTGCACTACATTGACTCCTAACAGGTGAAGAGGCTGAGGGAGAAGGGCATTCGCTGCAACCAAGCCCGCTAGAGTCCCGGCACTGCCGACTGAACAGACCAGAGTATGAGGAGTCCATCCTTGCTCTTCAGCTTGTTTGAGGAGTTCGAAAAAAGCCAGAAAATATCCTAACGATCCGAGTACGTTGGACCCTCCGAGAGGGATTGCGTAGGGATGGTGGCCCTGTGATTTCTTTTCTGAGGAGATGCGTTCCACGGCCTGATCAAGAGGTTCTTCACCACAAGCTATGATTTCCGCACCTGCCAAACGATCTAGAAGCAGATTGCCGCCCCATTCTGTCGGAGTCTCCCCAGGGATAATAATTACCGAGGGGAGTTTCATCATCGCAGAAACGACGGCCGTGAGACGAGCGTGGTTTGACTGAGCCGCCCCGGATGTGATAATGAGGTCCGCCCTTTGGCTGAGTGCCTCAGCCATGAGAAATTCTAGTTTGCGCAGTTTGTTCCCCCCCAGTCCGTAAGGGGTTAGATCATCTCGTTTCCAATATAATGGATCATTTCCCCAAGCTAAGCGACTTCTTTGCATGGGCGTTGGCCCTCCCATCAGGGGAATGCGAGGGGGAAAGGGTAAGCTTTCAAGCAATGAATTAAACATTGGCTACCTACCTCCTAAAATTGTTGCAACCCTTCGTTCATCTTAAGGGCGTTCGTGTCATCAGTCTTGATTCAACTCTTTCGAAACCAAATTTTTCGTACAATTCGTGCGCATCTCTAGTTACCAAAAAGCCCCTAATATTTTTAAAGTCCGGGGTTTCAAGTATGCATGCTATTAATTTCTTACCAATCCCTTTTCCTCTGTGATTCTTATCTATATAAACATCGCAAATCCAAAGCATCGTTGAATAGTCGGACACGACGCGCGCAAAACCAACCAACTGCTTTTCATGATATACTCCGTAACAAAATGAATTCAGGATAGTTTTTTCAATAAGCTCTTTCGATCGATCACTAGCCCAATAGCTATCGGATAAAAACTCCTTCACCCGATCCACAGATACCATAGATTTATCGGTATTTATTATATAACCATCAAATTCCCATTTCATTTTATTTCCTCCATGATTAGATTACTGAATACTTTTCTACAAGAACTTTCCAGTTCCTTTTATTCCGAAGCAGTTTTAATAGTTTAACTAAAGTCGGAACGGTTGAATAATTAAGAAAAGAATGGAATCAAACTATGCAAAAGAAGCGATATCACACGTTTAATGAACATTTGCGCAATAGGTTTGGGGAAAAAGTCTTTAAGGTTTCTTTAGACGCCGGATTTACTTGCCCCAATCGAGATGGAACCCAAGGCACAGGCGGGTGTGTCTATTGCAGCGCACGTGGATCTGGAGATTTTGCCGGAGAGCAAACCCTATCCCTTCATGATCAATTTAGTGTCGTTAAGGAACGAATGACTAAAAAATGGCCTAAGGCAAAGTATATCGCTTATTTTCAAGCGTATACCAATACATATGCTT
>JAJYAS010000746.1 GCA_021779415.1 Bacillota bacterium | reverse complement strand
AGATTGCCTTGGGCGCAACATTAGCAGGCTTTGAAGTAAAATGCACGGATGTCAATGAAGAGGTATTAAAAAAAGCGGAACAATTTGTAACAACCTATCTACCTGATAGGGTTGCGAAAGGGAAGTTGACGCAGGTACAGGTAGATGTGGCCAGAGCAAACCTTTCATTTACTAACGATTTATCAGAGGCTACTTGTGATGCGGATCTGGTGATAGAGGCAATTATTGAACGATTAGAAATTAAACGTATGTTGTTTGCAGAATTAGATAGCCTATGTCCACCACATACCATTCTCGCCACCAATAGTTCATATATTGTGAGTTCGAAAATTGTAGACGTGACGAAGCGTCCTGAAAAGGTTTGTAATCTTCATTTCTTTAATCCAGCCTTGGTCATGAAATTAGTAGAAGTTGTTAAAGGACCCCATACTTCTGAGGAAACTGCCCAAACATTAATGAATTTTTGCGTTAGCCTTGGTAAGACCCCTGTTTTATTAAAACAGGAGATATACGGTTTTCTCGTCAATCGAATGCTTGCCGCTATTAAAAATGAGTCCATTTATTTACTTGATATGGGGATAGCGGGACATGAAGAGATTGATACAGCGGTCACCCTAGCCCTAGGATATCCGATGGGGCCCTTTCGTTTAATGGATCTAACGGGTATTGATCTCACCTATATTGCAGGTTTGGAACGTTTTCAAGAAACGAGTGATCCGATCCACCGTCCTTCCCCTACAATTGCAGCAAAGTTTGTCAAAAAGGAATGGGGACGGAAAACAGGCAAAGGATTTTATGATTACCCCGAAAAATAGGAAGGGCTGGAGGGATTGCGATGAATGTTTCTGACGAAGAGCTGAATATTATCCGTCAAGCAGTACGCACTTTAATAAAAAAAGATGTGGAGCCTCTAGGACAACAAATGGAGGAAGAAGACAAAGTCCCTCAAAGTTTACTCGATAAGGGTGCAGAGATGGGATTGTTTGGGCTAAGCATTCCCCAAGAGTATGACGGCTTAGGGGCAGGTATGGTGGGCAAAGTCATGATTTTTGAAGAATTAGGTCGCGGGCCAAATTGCTTTGCGTCGATAATTGGTTGCCACAATGGAATTGGTAGTGTCGGGATTGTGATGGCTGGCAATGAAGAGCAAAAGAAACGTTACTTACCTAAAATGGCTGCGGGCCAATTGATAGGCGCTTTTGCCCTGACAGAAGCGTCTGCGGGATCAGATCCTGGCAACATGAAGACAACCGCCGTGTTAAAGGGTGATAAATATATTTTAAACGGTACCAAACAGTTTATTACCAATGGCGATATAGCCCATGTATTCACGGTGATGGCCGTGACGGATAAGAGTAAAGGAAGCAAAGGTATTACATCGTTTATTGTAGAGCGGGACTTTAAAGGGTTCACTGTCGGTAAGTATGAGAAGAAAATGGGACTTCACGGGTCTCAAACAGCAGAGCTGATCTTTGAAGACTGTGAGGTCCCCATTGAGAATGTTTTAGGTGAGCCAGGGCAGGGATATGTTAATGCTCTTAAAATCTTGGCTAATGGGCGAGCTGGACTGGCAGCCAGGAATCTTGGTTCTAGCCAAAAACTAATGGAAGTAAGTATCAAATACGCTTTACAGCGTGTCCAATTTGGCAAGCCGATTTTTGATAATCAAATTATTCAACATTATTTAGCTAATATGGCCATTGAGATTGAGGCCTTGCGCAGCTTAGCCTATGATGTTGCTCGGAAAATTGACCGAGGAGAAACCATCATCAAAGAGGCGGCTATTGTAAAAACTTTTGGCTCTGAAGTCTATGGCCGGGTAGCGGATATGGCTGTGCAAATTCATGGAGGTATGGGTTACATGAGAGAGTGCGAAGTGGAACGATTTTATCGTGACGCTAGGATTGCACGCATCTACGAAGGCACTTCAGAAATTCAACGTAATATCATTGCCAATCAGTTAAGAAAAGAATTTGCACTTTAGAGCCATGCAAAGGGGGGAGAGGGAATGCAAGAGGCAGTTATCGTAGCGGGAGTACGCACAGCTATTGGTAGAGTGGGTGGTGCTCTCAAAGAGATTGAGGTCGATTATTTAGCGGCTGAAGTCATGCGAGAAATACTCAAGCGCAGCGGGATTCCCGGGCAGTCGGTCGATGAAGTGATACTAGGTCATACAAAACAGAGTGGGGATAATCCCAACCTTGCTCGTTTAGCATTATTGAGGGCCAATATGCCTGAAGAAGTACCCGCCTATACGGTTCATCGTCAATGTGGGTCGGCATTAACTGCTGTCAATAACGGGGTTCAGGGGATTTGGGCGGGAACTGCGGAAGTGATCATGGCTGGTGGTGCAGAAAGTATGAGCACGGCTCCTTATTATCTGAGAAACGCACGTTATGGCTTTCGCATGGGAAACGCTGAAATTCTGGATTCAAATACTGAAAGTCAACCTCGCTGTCAGCCGGAAGATCGTTATGGGCGCTTGACTATGGGAATGACGGCGGAAAATCTAGCCGATAAATACAATATCAGTCGCCTAGAACAAGATGAATTTGCCCTGGCTAGTCAAGAACGTGCCATAAAAGCCATTGAGTCAGGACTGTTTAAAGAAGAAATTGTACCTTACGAAATTAAGAGTAAAAAGGGTGTTGTCATTTTTGATCAAGATGAGCACCCTCGTCAAACCAGTATGGCCCAGCTTGCTAAATTGGCCCCTGTGTTTAAAGAAAATGGTACAGTTACGGCTGGGAATTCTAGTGGTCGCAATGACGCGGCGGCCGTATTAATCCTAACGACTCCAGAAAAAGCTAAAGCGTTTGGGCTTAAACCCTTAGTTAAAGTGATTGGAATTGGAGCAAAGGGAGTACCACCTCAAATTATGGGGATTGGCCCTGTGGCGGCTTCCCAAGCT
>JAJYAS010000745.1 GCA_021779415.1 Bacillota bacterium | reverse complement strand
TACCTCCTTGCCTTAGATGACTTCGTCTTTAAAGAAAAGTTCAAGCCACTTATTGATTTAGCGGATATTATAAAAATTGATTTTACTACTACATGTGAAATTGAGCGCATTGATATCGTTAAGCGGCTAAGTTCCCATAACATTATGTTCTTAGCGGAAAAAGTGGAAACCAGAGAAGAATTCAACCAAGCACAGAAAGCGGGGTATAGCCTCTTTCAAGGTTATTTTTTTAGCAAACCTTTTGTAGTTGTGGGAAGGAATATTCCTCCGTTTAAATTGAACTGTTTAAGACTGCTACAAGAGATCAATAACGTTGACTCAAATTTCAAAAAGATGGAAGATATCATTAAAGGGGACGTTTCACTATCATATAACTTACTTAAATTCATCAACTCAGCAGTTTTTGGATTAAAGATGAAGATTAATTCCATTAAACAAGCATTGGTACTAATGGGGCTCTCTGAAGTTCGCAAGTGGGCTTCACTTGTAACCTTGCAAACTGTAGGTAAGGATAAGCCGAATGAACTCATCGTTAATTCTTTGGTAAGAGCATCTTTTGGAGAAGCATTGGCCTGTAAAACTAAGCTCAAACAGGAAGCCTCTAATATTTTTTTTATGGGGATGTTCTCTCTTATGGACGCATTTTTAGATCGTCCCTTAGCTGAAGTGCTAGAGGAGCTACCCCTTACTCAAGAAATTAAGCAGTCTTTATTAGGGGAGGACAATCGATTTAGTCCAATTTTTAATCTGGTGCTGGCTTATGAAAAGGCCGACTGGACTCACGTAACCGACTGTGTTCAGCGATTGGATTTTGATAAGTCAGAAGTCTCTGTTCTTTACCTTAATGCTCTAATCATGGCAAATAAATTAGCCTTATAGCTTTTGAGACAAATATAATTAAAATAAACGTTAAATAAAATTTAAAGGAGTTGTATAATCATCGATTATGAATTTAGAAATTATTCGGAAATTGTAGTCCATCAAGCACTACAAGAATATCTCCGTAATAACACAATATCCTGCTCTTGTAAACGCTGTATCGCTGATATAATGGCACTAACCTTAAACCGTTTACCAGCACGTTATTTTGTTTCCTTACGAGGCGAACTTATTATGAAATCGGAATCACATGTCCTTTCGGACCAAGTGCATGTAATGGCGGAAGTTGTTCGTGCTGTCCAACAAGTCAGCGCTAAACCTTTACATACGCTTGACTAAACTGCATAGTGTATAAACCGAGAGCAGAATGGAGTCGACAAATGTAGCATTTCGAAGTTTTAGTCAGAAAAAAGAAACGCCGGTCAAGGTTAAAAGTTACCTTGACCGGCGTTTGCACGTTCAGGGGGAACAGTGTTATGCGATAGTAACTAAAAAGGTTAGATATTATTAGCCAAAGTTGCTAATTCAAGTGCCGACTCTGCTAGCGTTTCGATGGTCGCTCCAATTTCCTCAACGGCTGCAGAGACCTCCTGTGTATTACCACCGACCTTTTCCAACTCCACAGTCATCTTGCCGACAAGCCCTTGAATACCACCAATAATTTTACGAATATCCTTTGCGGAGGTGGCGCTAGATATTGCCATCGTCCGAATTTCTGATGCTACTACAGCAAAGCCACGTCCAACTTCACCTGCTCTTGCTGCTTCAATCGAAGCGTTGAGTCCAAGAACTTTTGTATCGCTAGCAACTGAATTGATATATTCAACAACTTCTTCCATTATATGCGCCTTCTCATTGACATCTTGGGATTGTAATGTAAGCGCATGTCCTCCGTCGGCAAGTGCTTGGGCTGAGGTTGCGATATTTTCTACGGCAGCGGCAACCTGCTGCAAAGATTCTGAAAGGTTTTTTGATAAGGTTGGTAACTTTTCAAATGCTCTTTCTCTTTCAGTTGAACCAGTGACGGAGATTCCACCGATGATGACACCGTTTTCTAAAATCGGATATGCTACTCCTGTGTAAGCAATGCCTAATGCTTCTGCCCCAACCTGTCTCTGGACCTTTTTACCTGTTTGAAGGCATTCTGTCGACGTTGATGTGGGAGGTAATGGGCCACCAACTTTAACGGGTAGAGTAATAACGGAACCCATTCTAATATAGACAAATTTTTCAAGGTCAAACAAGAAGACAGATGTTTTTCCAAAATCAGTTTCAAAAATCACATCAACCATTTGTATATAATCTTCTATCATAACGATACCTCCAACAATTATTTTTCTTGAGCTAAATTCAATTTATCGTCTAATTCAATATCGGAACCTAACCAAGCTAAAATATCGCTGGAAAAAAGCTTCTCAATATCCATTACTGGAATAATAGCATCCTTCGTTTTTAGAATTTCTTTAATTGTGCCCCGGTGTAAGATACTTGGAATTTGTTCAATAGAGTTACTTTCTAGAATTTCAACAACATCATCTACCCAAAGTCCAATTTTTTCAGTCTCTGAGTCTGACTCGAAAATCATGATTCGGTGTTCCCCTTCATCCGTAGGATCAATATTGAATTTTTTTCTTAAGTCGATGATAGTAACAACTCCGTCGCGAACTTTAGCTATGCCTTGTATGTAGGCTGGTGCACCCAAAAGAAGTGTGACTTTCACAGGTTTGATGATTTCTCGAACCCAACTCATTTCCACTGCATAGTCGTGTATTCCCAATTTAAACTGAATAAATTGTTTCATTTCATCCATTCGCGATTTCCTTTCTTGTATATCAAATATAGTTTCAACACTAAGCGTGATTATCCGAAGTGGTATTAATTATGCATTCTTGTCTAATAAAGTAATTCAGCAATTTTGTCGAGAATAGTTAGAAAAATATTGATTTGTTAATAATTATACATAATAGACAATATTTTGTCGATAGATTGTGATTTTTTTTGTGGCGCCCGTAGTTTGTCTTAATTCATACTT
>JAJYAS010000744.1 GCA_021779415.1 Bacillota bacterium | reverse complement strand
TGGGCCCGCTATGTTGGTAATGAGACTTCCTATTTTTGCGGCCGAATTAAGTTTGCCATCTGTAAACCATACAATCTTGTGCGATGCAGATTCAACCCAAGAAAATCCATAGATTAACCTTACTACGGTGAAGATTGTAACTAAAAAGGCCACTTTTTGGTCTTTAAATTGTTCCTTTACCTTTTCGAAATATGTTGTCATAAATATAAGTCCTCCTTTGATATTGTTAATATAAGATCCAACTGAAAAGCTATTCCTCCTCCTTATGGTGCTATTCGCATTGTTTTACGAATAACCTAAATTTACAAGCTCAGTCTTGAAATTACGAGACTATATATTGCAAGAAACGTGCCAACCTAAACTATAGAGAAATAGCCGTTTTTAAAATCATAGGTGTTAACTAGTCAACGGTGAGTGTAAACTTACGGATCAAAATTGTTAACCATGGACAACCAAGAATTATATTGGGATATTGACATCTAAGGATAAATTAACCATAATTAGATTGACCGAACGGTCGGACATTATTTGAATGGGGGTAACTATGGCAAGGCTGAAAGACAAAGAGGAGATAATTCTAAATGCGGCATTTGAAGTGTTTAGAGAGAATGGTTTTACAAATGCCAATATGAAGGACATTGCAGTAAAGGCGGGACTGGGAAAAGGAACCCTTTATGAATACTTTCAAAACAAAGAAGATTTATTTATACAGGTCGTTAAGGTTATAACAAGTAGCATTTTTAATGAAATTAATAGTAGGATTAGCGATAAAGTTACGCTACAGGAAATATTGAACGAGATTATTAGGTTTACCCAGGAAACAATCGAAGAGGCAGGATTCCTTTTCAAGTTCATGATGTTTGGCGAGATCTTCGAAATGAGCAGCGAAGTGAAACAAAAGTTATTCGCAATGATTTTGAGTAGCAGGGAGGAATCTGTCAATTTATTGCGGGACCTATTTAAAAAGGGCTTTGCGGACGGAATTCTCAGGGAATTTGATTTTGAGTTTGCTGCGAATTTTATACCTGAAATGATTGGCTCTTATTGTATTTCAAAAGTGCACATAATGGATGAATGTTGGTCACAGCAGCAGAAAGACCTTGACAGGGAAAAAATAATTGATTTTATACTTAACGGAGTGGGGACTATAACAAAGTAAGGATTGGATTCTGTTCAGTCTTAAAGAGGGGCGAAGGTATGAATAAGAAAAGAATGATCTCAGTCATGATTATTGTAGTTATTTTTATAAGTGGAGTTGCATTTTTTAAACGCAACGAAATTCAATCAATCTTTGGAGCTAAGGATAATCAGAGTGTGGCATCTGTTACAAGTGACAAGGTTGCAGTGGAGGTAATTATGCCAAAAGAGGCACGAGGCGAAGGGGCATACTTTAAAGCAACGTTGGAAGCTGATCAGGAGGGAATTGTAAGTTCCAAGAATAACGGAAAGGTAGTCAGTGTTTTATTTGAAGACGGAAAACAAGTCACTCAGGGTGAGACACTTGTCATTTTAGATGATCAGGATAATAAGAACCAGATCAAGTCCGCTCAAAGCCAGTTGGAGGTTTCAAAGGCGTCTCTGCAAAAGACAGAGGCCAGCCTCGAAAATACTCAACGCGCTTACGAACGGACAAAAATATTAGCGCAGCAAGGTGCTGTTGCACAAGTTGATTTAGATAATGCAGAAACTGCTCTGAAAATGATCAAGGCAGACCTTGCTTCAAATCAAGCTAGTATTCAAGCGGGGCAGACCACTATTGACACTCTAACTACTACATTGGCCGATATGACCATCAGGGCTCCAATCACTGGAGTTATAGACTCGAAAAATGTCACACTTGGACAGTTCCTTACACCAGGAAACGTTCTGGGAAAGGTTAATGATATTTCATTGATGAATGCCGTTATCGAAATAGACCAAAATCAAATTCAGACTATAAAAATAGGCCAAAAGGCTAGATTAAAACTAAATGAAGAGGATGCTGATACTTATGAAGGCGTTGTGAAAAGCATCAATTCCTCGGCAGATTCATCTTCCAGAGCTTTCAAAGTGAAGATCCAATTCAATAATGAGAAATTGTCCCTAAAACCGGGGGTATTTGCTAAGGTTACGTTAATGAATGACATAAAGGTCCAGAATTTTGCTATACCTGTAGCGTTGATAGCCGGGAAGGAAGGCAATTATTCCGTATACATAAATGACAACGGAATTGTCAAGAAACAAGCCGTAACCGTTGGGAACTTGGTCAATAATCAGGCGGAGATTACATCGGGACTTCAAGGGAATGAATCGATTATCTCGACAAACCTGAACATGATCCAAGAGGGTGATAAGATCACGGTGGTGTCAAAATAGGGGGGCTAAGGGATGTTTGTTACAAATATTAGTATAAAACGACCTGTATTTATTACCGTTATCATTATAGTATTCCTTGTCGTAGGAATGCTGTGCTATAAAGGCTTAAACATTAATGATATGCCACAAGCAGACTTTCCTTATGTTACAGTGACCATTGAACAGCATGGGGTTGCCCCTGACCAAATAGAAACTAATGTGGCCAAGAAAGTGGAAGAAGCCATAGGACAAATTTCTGGGGTAAAGCATATTTATACAAATATCAGTGAAGGCTTTTGCAATGTAATTGTTGAATTTGATTTAGAAAAATCGCCAGATGTTGCAGCCCAGGAGGTGCGGGATAAAGTCAGTTCGGTAAGGAAAAGCCTTCCCAATGATATCGATGAGCCTATTATTGCAAAATATGATTTTAGTGCCACTCCTATTTTATCACTGGCAGTGAGCGGTACCATGGATAATCGGGCAATTACCAAGATTGTTGATGATGTTATCACAAAGGGTTTATATACTGTCAGCGGCGTAGGCTCGGTTAAGGTATACGGTAAAGAGGAACGGGAG
>JAJYAS010000743.1 GCA_021779415.1 Bacillota bacterium | reverse complement strand
ATACCAATGGATTAAATTCATTGGAAAAATTCAATTATGATTTCGGCCGAGGGGTTGGTCTTGGGCTTGGGATAGGTTCTCTTTTGATACCAGGCGGCATTGAAATTGATGCAGCTAGATTAAGTGCTGCTGGAAATTCATTAGTGAATTATGCTAAGAACCAGATTGATACTACTCTGTCGCCTTATTTCCTAGATAAATTAAGCCTTTTTGCGGATAATACAAACACACAAGCTATAAGTTATTCATTTAAACCCGGCCAAGATATTATTCATTTTAATCAGCATGGTGGGCAAATTATGCAAACTTTTGGTATAGATTCTTATTCAGTTGACCAATATGTACAAGATGCAAATGATGTTATTAATAATGGAATTTATGTTCCTGAATTAAGGGGTTATGTATCAATCGCTGGAGGTTCAGGTAGTGCGAAAGGTGCTTTTGTGGGATTAGATATGAATGGAAATATTACTACCTTTTATTTAAAACCTGTTAGCGATCTTGAAGTTGAAGCGCCTTCTTTGGGTTGGTCAGCTCAGCCCTCAAGTGTTCAAATGGATTTAGTAGGTTCGAATCCACAATATGGATGGAAGTCACCTTATAGGAGTTCATATTAATGATGATAATAGAATCAATTTCTTGGTTGTCAGAAGAAGCTAAAGAGGCAAAACTGGTTATTACTGACGGAAAGTATAAATGTATTGCATTTTCGCATCCATGCGACTTTCAGGTAAACGAAATTTTGAAATGGCCGTTGAGAGCTATTGATTGTATAAATGTAATGAGATCTTATGAGCATACAATTAATATTACACCAACAAAAAAAAATGGGCTCGGACACAAAGGTGTTGGAAGAATTATACATGTACAAACTAAATTATTAGCCGTAGGAGAAATATTAATATTACTAAATAATTTGCCGAAAGATATCATTGATGGTGATTTTGTAGAATTTGAGTGTGTTCGACTAGATGTGAAATCATATCCGCCGAAATAAATTTTAAAATGTGATATCTGAAGGGTCGTAATATTAAAGTATTAAATCTTTTTTAAAAATGCCAACTATGTTTTATCCTGATGTAAGACAAGTAATGTTAAATATGCTAAATCAAAATCTCAACGATAATGTTGATATGGAATTATGGTCTGTACAATCAAGGGGGATAAATAATGGATTTTAATGTACTTGATGATAAGTATTTTCCTAAACATCAGAATTTTATGCAAGTTTTCTCAGTGATTAAGGAAGTGGGATTTGGTGTTGATACTCAAGGAAATTGGTTGATAGTAAATAATTCAGGCCTGAATCTTTTTGATAAAGAGATTTATGATTCTTCTCTTTTAACTTTATTAGAATTGCAACCAAAAATTTTAAAATCAAAGATCGAAAGCGCATTATTTTTAAAGAAATTACCCAAGGACTATCAAAATAATTTTCCATATAATCTAGTAATTTTGAACGGATTAAAAAGCAAATCAGAATATTGGATAAATTTAGCTTTAAATTGGTTGCTAATAAAAAGTAATCATAACGACCAACAGATGAATAAATTGCTAGTGAGTATATTGAATGAAATTAGTATGAATAAACATTGCTCGCAAAAACTAAGACATGCTGCAATGAAAGTTAAAAACCATATAGTCTAGAAAATGCTAATTATTCAGATAATTTATAAGCACGATTTTGCCTTCAAATAATAAGTACTTATTATAAAAGATCATAAGATTTCAAAACATTCTTATCTATTAGCTAATTCAACTATGACAGGATCCTTTGCTAATTTCTGGATGGTTTCTTCTAAGAGGCCTGGTCCATCAAATTCAAGAGCAATTTCACCAATGGCTGTGCTAAGCTCATCGTAAAAATTTACCGAACCTGTAAGATGTTCCCAAAATTCTTGGCCAACATATACTGGATAATGGTAATCGATTTCCCTATGGAATATCGAACTCGAGACAAACAGCGCAACAGCAGTTGACCAATTCGTTATTAACAGCGCAGCTAGCGTAGGTACAGGTAAACCAGGCGTTAGACATAGTACGTCCGATAGACCAGACATATCCGCCGTATACGCCCCCGAGTTACGTGGCGACGTCAGGCCAAACATCAAATACCATATCAGCGATGCAGTTGGGCGATACATTAAGTGGCAACCATGTGTCAGGAGCAAACAACCTGTTTGTATCAGCGGCCACAGGAGACGAAGAAGCCTCAGCCGGCCAGAACCTAGTGATGCCGCAGCAAATCAACAGCAAATACCAGGGAGGGACGGCGTTGCCCTATCAGCGGTTCATGAACACGGTAGTGATGTCGATGTACCCACAATTGAAGTTCAACCCGCCCGATAACCACCATAGTTTTTTAGGCGAAGTGGTACATGCGATAGTAGACACGGCAGCAGAGCTTATCGGAGCAGCGCTAGGTTTCGTATTGGGAGGAGGCCCAATCGGAGCAGGGATAGGAGCAGCAATCCTAACGGGGTTGACAGATGCGGCGTATCAGGGAGTAGCAGTAAAAGAGGGCTGGCAGGAACACTTTAGTCTAGGAGAAGTGGGAGCGGAAGGGATAGAGGCAGGAATAGCAGCGTATATTCTGGCGCCTGCCGGAAACTTTGGCCTGAATGCGGCCACCTCAGTAGCGACGGCCTCAGCGACCAGTGCCACAGCGGCCTCAGTGCCCTCGCTAATAACTGCAGCGATAGCCCAACAAACGCTGCTTGGAATCATACGAAACGCAGGAGAAATAGCCGTATTAGACCAGTTAACAGAAATGTCGCTAGGCCAGAGTGACAAATTTGATTTTACCGGAATATTGACTGCAATGGTGACAGCGGCGGCGAGCTACCAGCTAGGGGACGAAGTGCAGGGCATAATGAGAGTGCCTGGCGGACTGCAAGAGGCAGGAGGGATGTTA
>JAJYAS010000742.1 GCA_021779415.1 Bacillota bacterium | reverse complement strand
GTCTTCAGCGGAACTGGAGGGAGTGGATGGGCTAATACTTCCGGGAGTTGGGGCGTTTGCCGATGCGATGGAGGCCTTAAAGAGTGGAGGATGGATAGATCCAATCACCCAGTTTGCTCGTTCTGGTCGCCCGTTTTTGGGGATCTGTCTCGGGATGCAGGTTCTCTTTGAGGTCGGAGAAGAACATGGTGAGCACGCCGGGTTAGGATTATTAGCAGGCCGAGTTGTCAAATTTCCGCCTGGCGGTAAGATTCCGCATATGGGATGGAATAGCTTAAACCTTGAACAACCCTCCCGTTTATTAGAGGGGATTCCGAATGAATCTTACTTTTATTTTGTTCATTCTTTTTATGCGGTGCCAAGCGAGAAGCGTGATATTGTAGCGACCAGTAACTATGGAGTGGTTTTTCCTGCAGTTGTAGGCAAGGGAAATGTCTGGGGTGCTCAATTTCACCCGGAAAAATCAAGCCCATGGGGACTTATATTACTGACTAATTTTGGAAAGTGGGTGAATGAGTATGCTGCTCTTTCCAGCCATTGATTTAAAAGAGGGGAAAGCGGTCCGATTGCTCCAGGGAAGGATGGAAGATTCGACGGTTTACGCCGATAATCCTGTTGAGGTCGCTAAGAATTTTGAGAGCCAAGGTGCTGAGTATTTACATATCGTTGATTTAAATGGCGCTTTTTCTGGAAAACCAATCAACGACGAGACGATACGTAGAATTGTCGAGAGTGTTTCTTTAAAAATCCAAGTCGGCGGAGGAATCCGTACGATGGAGCGGATCACGGAGTTGTTAGAGTTAGGTGTCGATAGGGTTATTTTAGGGACGATTGCGGTCAAGAACCCTGAGCTGGTCGCTGAAGCTGCGCGTCGGTACGGGAAACGAGTCATTGTGGGCATAGATGCTAAAGATGGCTTGGTTGCAGTTCAGGGCTGGGCGGAAACGACCAAAATGCGGGCCATCGACCTTGGTAGGGCCATGAAAGACGTGGGGATACAGAGTGTAGTCTTCACAGATATTGCACGGGACGGTATGCTCCAAGGACCTAATATCGAGAGTACGGTTCAGATGGCTCAAGAAACTGGATTAAGTGTGATCGCTTCGGGAGGGATTTCGACTTTAGCTGATTTACGGAACTTGCAGGTAGAGGCGTTGAAGGGGATCCCCATTGAAGGGGCCATTACGGGAAAGGCACTTTATAGTGGGGTCTTTACTCTAAGGGAAGCCTTGGCAGTGGCTCATGGCGAAGCAAGCGATTAAGAGAATTACTTAATAATATAACTGTGTTAAAGAACACTGTTCCATTGGGTTTGGAGTAGGTAAAAAGGAGCGGAATGACATGTTAAGTAAGCGGATCATTCCCTGTTTGGACGTTCATGAGGGACGCGTTGTCAAGGGGACTAACTTCGTACAGCTACGTGATGCGGGTGATCCGGTAGAACTGGCTGCACTCTATGATAAAGAAGGCGCCGATGAGCTCATCTTCTTAGATATTACTGCCTCATCGGATAAACGGGAAACCATGGTGGATGTCGTCCGCCGAACTGCCGAGCAAGTATTTATACCCTTCACGATCGGGGGTGGATTGCGGACCATCGACGATATTCGTCGTATGCTCCGAGCCGGTGCAGACAAAGTCTCGCTGAACACCTCGGCTGTTCAGACTCCTCGTCTCATCCAAGAAGGGGCTCATGCCTTCGGAAGCCAGTGTATCGTGGTGGCTATTGACGCGCGCAGTACGGCCCAGGGACGCTGGGAGGTGTATATTCACGGGGGAAGAACGGCGACGGGTAAGGATGTTTTGGAATGGGCTGCTGAAGTAGAAGCCCTCGGTGCTGGAGAGATCCTATTAACTTCTATGGACAGAGATGGGACCAAGGCGGGCTATGAGTTGGAACTGACTAGGGCCGTGAGCCGAGCGGTATCCTTGCCTGTCATTGCGAGCGGAGGGGTAGGAACCTTGGAGCATCTAGCAGAAGGACTAACCCTTGGGGAAGCGGACGCCGTCTTAGCAGCTTCGATCTTCCATTACAAGGAGTACAGCATAGAAGAAGCCAAACGCTACCTTGCTCAGCAGGGGATTTTGGTACGAACTACGATATAGACAGGAAGGTAGATGCTAAATGGAAGCAAATCAAATAGAAACTTTAGATTTATCAGGAATTCGTTGGGATGCTCAAGGGCTTGTTCCCGCGGTTGTCCAGGATTTGGAGACCAAAGATATCCTGATGCTTGCCTATATGAATGAAGAGTCTTTGCGTAGGACCTTGCGCGAGCGCAGGGCATGTTATTACAGCCGAAGTCGGCAATCTCTGTGGCTGAAAGGGGAAACCTCCGGGCATTTCCAAGAGATCGTCGACATCAGGTTTGACTGTGATCAGGATGCCCTGCTGTTAACTGTGAAACAAACTGGAATGGCTTGCCACGAAAACTTCTTCTCGTGTTTTCACTATGACTTGACGAGCGAAGGGTTTAAGACTATCGGAGAACCGGAAGTGAGATCTGAGCCATCACTTGGGAGAACCTTAGAACTGTTGACCGAAGTGATTCACTCCCGAAATTTGGAGCGGCCAGAAGGGGCTTATACCACCTATCTGTTCGAAAAGGGGATTGATAAGATTCTGAAAAAGGTTGGCGAAGAAAGTGCTGAAGTGATAATCGCAGCCAAAAACGCTGATCCTGTGGAGATAAAGTGTGAAGTGTCGGATTTGTTCTATCATGTCTTGGTAATGTTGGAAGAGCGTGGCGTTGGAATAGAAGAAGTTGGTAGGGAACTGCTTAAGAGACGGAAGTAGGAGCCTATATAAGACTGGAAATAGAGAAACAAGGCTTGAGCTTTAAAGCTTATAAGCCTTGTTTTTGCGTACACTAGGATTTATCACGTGGGGTAGGAGATGTTTTTTATATTATGAGA
>JAJYAS010000741.1 GCA_021779415.1 Bacillota bacterium | reverse complement strand
GTTATTACAAAGGGTTTATATACTGTCAGCGGCGTAGGCTCGGTTAAGGTATACGGTAAAGAGGAACGGGAGATAAAGATCAAACCGGATCTGGATAAGTTAGCCGCTTATGGGTTGGCTCCTGCTGAGATGGTAAGCTCAATCCAGAATGGCAACATGGAAAAACCGGGCGGAAAAGTTACGGACGGGCAAAGTGAAATATCCCTGAGGACCGACAACAATGTTAAGAGTCTGGAGGATTTCTACAATATTACGGTAGGGGTACGTTCGGGACGTGAGATTAAAGTTCGTGATGTTGCTACAGTATCGGATGGAACAAAAGATAGGGACAGTATTTCCTTTTATGACGGCAAAGAGGCCATTGGTGTTGATATTATTAAACAGTCAGGTTCTAACACGGTACTGGTCTCAGATAATGTAAAAAAGCAATTAGAGCTTATCAAGGGAGTTCTTCCTCAAGGAATAACTATAGATGTGGTCGCGGATAATTCTGTGTCTATACGTGATTCGGTTAATGAAGTCGTAAAGACCATTCTTGAAGGGTGTGTCTTAGCTGTTATCATTGTTTTCCTTTTTTTAAGGGAATGGGAAAGCACCTTGATCAGTGGAATTTCACTCCCCACCTCTATTGTTACAACGTTTATCGCCATGAAGGTGATGAATTTTTCGCTTAACACTATGTCCCTGATGGCCCTGTCGCTAGCGGTTGGCTTGTTAATTGACGATGCCATTGTGGTAATTGAGAATATTGTCCGTCATTTACATATGGGTAAGCCACCCATACAGGCAGCTCGGGAGGCTGCATCAGAAATTGGGTTAGCGGTAATGGCTACGACCTTTGCAGTGGTTGCGGTTTTTGTGCCAATCGCTATGGTTTCGGGGATTATCGGAAAATATTTTATTGAATTTGGACTTACTGTAGCCTTTAGCATGCTGGTTTCGCTGTTTATATCCCTAACCTTAGTGCCAATGATGTCCTCCAGATTGTTAAAAGCTGAGAGAAAGACGAAAAAAACGTTTGTCGGGCATTTTCTAGACTGGTTTAATGACAAATTTGATTTGTTGGGTGACAAATATTCTAAATTATTGAAGGTTATCCTTAATCATCGCCTTATAACTCTAATCTTAACGATTGTGATTTTTGTCGCTAGTATTATGTTGGTGCCTAAGCTGGGCTTCAGCTTTGTTCCGGCCAGTGATACAGGGAGCATCTCAGTAACCGCCGAAACAGATTCTGGTTTAACCCTGCAAGGTGGAGGGGAAAAAGCCGAAGAAATTGAAAAAAGGCTAAAAAAATATGCGGAAATTACTCATGTCTATACAACGGTCAGTTCTGATAAAATTTCATTGTATGTGAAATTGAAAGAGAAAGAAGACCGGGAAAAATCGTCCATACAGATCGCTTCAGAAATCAGAGAGGACTTAAAAGGAATCTCTGGAATTGAGCTGGGCGTAAAAGCAAATTCTTTTGGACCCAGTGAAGGTAAGGATGTCTCTTTTGTTATCATGGGCAATGATGAGGAGACGATACAGGGGTTTGCACTGAAAGCAAAACAGATGCTGAGTCAGGATCCTCACGCCAAAGACGTATCGATAAATGTTAAAACTGGTAAAACTGAAACAAAACTAGAAGTTGATAGAGATAAGGTAACGGATCTTGGGGTTAATACATCACTTGCAGCAGCGACTATACAGGCACTTTTTGACGGAATTGATGCCGGAAAGTTTGAGTATGGAGGGGATAGGTATAATGTTCGGGTATCCTTGCCAGATAATCAGCGTAAGAGCCTGGATAATTTGGACGGTATTTATGTAAGCGCCAGCTCTAATGATAAACCGGGCGCTAATGATAAATTAGTACCACTTGCCAATGTTACTAAAAAGGTTCTTTCCACTTCGTATTCCTCAATTCACAGATATGACAGACTTAGACAGGTGGAGCTTTCTGCGAATGTAGAAGGAATAGCCGTGGGGGACTTTTTAGAGAAGTATAGGAACAAACTAAAGGACGGTATGGATATTCCTAAGGGAGTCATCGTCAAGGATGGGGGAATGAACGAGACGATGACTGAAGGCTTCGATAGCCTTGTAGTTGCGCTCCTAATGGGTATATTGTTCATGTTCTTGGTTATGGCCATGCAGTTTGAAAGCTTTTTGGATCCCATTGCGATTATGTTTTCGCTGCCCATGGCGTTAATCGGTGCTGTTCTTGGATTGTATATTGCGGGTAGTGAAATGAGCATTATGTCCCTCATTGGAATCATTCTGCTGATGGGACTGGTAGCTAAGAATGGTATTCTGCTCATAGACTTTACAAAGCAGAGAAGAAATGAAGGACTTGGTGCAAAAGAAGCTCTGCTTGAAGCTGGTGCCGTCCGCTTAAGACCTATTCTCATGACGACTCTGGCCATGATCTTCGGTATGATTCCCGTTGCCATTGCCAATGGAGCCGGGGCAGAAATGCGTGCGCCTATGGGGCATGCAGTCATTGGTGGTTTGATCACCTCAACGCTCTTGACTCTCTTTGTTGTTCCGGTGGTCTATTCTCTACTGGATAGTATGAAGAAAAAATTTCAAAAAAAGACTAAAAAAACTGTATCCCCAATTTACCCTGCAAAAAAGATTTATCAGTGAACTAAAAAATTTAAAGCTTCACAAAGATTGCATATTCTCTAGTTGGGTTGTTAGAGTATGTATCAAATGTTAAACTATAATTGAATTTAGGTAGAACAATAGGAGGCGTTTCATGATGAAAAAATGGTTAATTCCAGTAGGGATAATTGTACTGTTGGGCGTAATGCTAATTTCCGGTTACAATAATCTGGTAACTATCTCAGAAGGTGTCAATGGGAGCTGGAGTCAGGTTCAAAACCAGTTGCAGCGCAGAGCAGATTTGATTCCTAATTTGGTAGAGACTGTGA
>JAJYAS010000740.1 GCA_021779415.1 Bacillota bacterium | reverse complement strand
GTTTCTCCGTGGGCCTTCGTCCATATTCATAAGCTGAGGACCATCCGGTAGAACAACGCTTACCGGCATAATCTCTCGCTCGAAACGACCTTCCTCCTGAGACCTAAGTGCCTTCTCATGGCTTTCCAGGGAGAATTCGTCCATCTGTTGTCGGCTGAGGCTCCATTTCTCCGCGATTCGCTCCGTCGAAAGACCCTGATTGATAATCTCGTAGCGTGAGGTTAGAGCCTGAGATAATTCCGTCCCCTTAACGTTTGAACCCATAGGAACTCTGGACATGTTTTCCACGCCCGCTGCCACGACGACATCCATGTCCCCCGCTAGAATTGCTTGGGCGGCGAAGTGAACAGCCTGCTGACTGGAGCCGCACTGACGATCAATCGTCAAACCCGGAACGTGTTCCGGATAATCAGCAATCAGGGCCGCCTGCCGTCCGATACAGAACCCCTGCTCCCCCACTTGGGAAACGCAGCCCATTAACACATCCTCGATCAAAGCCGGGTCCACTCCCGCCCGTTTTACCAACTCTTTCAGAACCAAACCCGCCAAATCCTCTGAGCGAAGACCGCTCAAAGCTCCGTTCCTCCGTCCTACTGGGGTTCTTACCGCTTGTATTATTACTGCTTCTCTCATCGTTATTAACACCCTTCCCTCTTGTAATCTTCCACAAACAACACCAAATTCTGTTTGCTCGCCGCCTAAACCGTTCCCATTTTCTCCTATTATATTCAGAATTTTCTGTACGAACTTATCAAATGCAAAATTTATGCCACAAGGCTCTAGGCCCCTTCCTTAGCGTTCTCCGTTACAAAAACTTAAAAACTCTCATTCCCTTTATTTTGGTGTATATGTCCTCGATGACGGACAGTTGACAACACAGTGGGCACTTTACCCCCTCTTTTTTTGCCAAAGAGTCTTAAAATAGAACATTTTTCGGCTGGCATAACTATTGCAATTATTTCAAGTGGGACAACTCCAAAAAAGCAGGAGATTCTCAAGGCCCTATAAAAACCATCTTCAATTTTCGCGATACTAGTAACAGAGTCTATTTATACCCCGTGTATAGGAGGAGGAACCGACTTGAATTTTGAATTAACAGAAGAACAGAAAGCCTTTCAGAACTTAGCGTACAAATTTGCATTAAAAGAGTTTGAACCCATTGCCAAAGAGTGTGATCGAGAAGAAAAGTATCCGCGTGAAATATGGCAAAAGGCCTGTGAATCAGGCCTTGTCGGAGTAGCTATCCCTGAGGAATATGGGGGACCTGGTGCGGGTTTGATGGAGACAGCTTTGATTACGGAGCAGCTGTCCCGAGTGGATTTAGGTCTCAGCTTGGGAGTCATGGCGGCTACCTTTGGCTCAGAAAACATCCTGAACTATGGTAGTGAAGAACAAAAGAAAAAGTATCTCTCTTTGCTTCCCGCGGGCAAAGCGATCTTCGCCGGGGCCTACACCGAACCCAATGCCGGCAGCGATGTTGCTGGAACCACAACCCGAGCCGTCAAAGACGGTTCTGACTATGTACTTAATGGTAGTAAAACGTTCATTACCAACGGAACAATTTGTGACTATATGGTTGCTTTATGCGTCACTAACCCCGATGCACCACAAAAAACAGGTCGGCATAGCTTAATCTTAGTGGAAGCAAACCGACCAGGAGTATCCCGTTATAAAATTACAGGAAAAATGGGCATCCGTGCCTCAGATACCGGGGCAATTAGCTTTGAGGACGTGAGAGTACCCCAAGAAAATCTGATTGGTAAGGAAGGCAAAGGTTTCCACCAGTTGATGCACTTCTTCGACATGACGCGAATCATGGTTGCATCGCAAGGAGTTGGCCTTGCTCAGGGCGCCTTAGATTTGGCGCTTAAGTATGTACAAGAACGAAAGACCTTTGGCATTCCTCTAGCTGCAAACCAAGGTATCCAGTTTCAACTGGCAGAGATGGCCACTCGCGTTGAATTGGCCCGCACCATAACCTATAAAGCAGCCTGGACAGCTGACAACGGCCAATTAGATCCAGCCCTTAACGCCATGGCCAAATTTTATGCTGGAGAAACTGCAGTCTGGGTCACCGACAAAGCATTGCAAATGCACGGTGGCTATGGCTATATCGACGAATACGACATCCAACGTTTCTATCGTGACGCCAAGATTCTGGAGATCTACGAGGGGGCTAAGGAAATAGAGAAACTGACCATTGCCAAGCGACTGTTTTAGAAACTTAAAAAACAAGGCTAGTGTTGAAAAATCACACTAGCCTTGTTTTTAGTTGGGAGTCTAGTATTCGGATAATCCCGTCAGCACGCCATACCCTCCAAGGAGTTTGACGGTTCCTATTAGTCCTCCATGATTAGAAGCCTTTTGCAACTCCCCACCGCTTCCTTGCTTAACGAAATACTTATCCAAGCTATAGTCCATTTGAACGGTATCCACAGGTGTATAAGGATTCTGAATCTTACCCATCAGATAAACCCCTTGCTTCGGCCTAGTTTCGCTGACTTGATCAACCACATAGAACCTTCCTTCTGGTTTAAGACTCACGTAAAGAGTCCTTTTTCTTGTTTTCTCCAACGGAATAGTCACTTTAGACTTGGGTATCTCCGAAATCGCAAAGTTCACTGAAACATAGTCTCCCCTAAACAAGTCGGTTGGATCAACCGCTTTCGTTTCTAGTAAAATTTCTTGCCCGAAAAGGACGGTTGCTTCAGGTTTAATGGTCATCGACAAGAGAATCAACACGGGGATCGCTACGGCTAGAATAAATGTTTTCTTCTGTTTCACGCGAGTGTTCCCCCTTTTGGCGTTTTCATCATCCGTTCAAAGTAATAACCAAAACCCAGAAGTAACAAGCCCCCAACGATAAAGAACACCGATTTAGGCAAGAACGCAAAGGTATCCGTATAATACCTGAAGATGGTGACACA
>JAJYAS010000739.1 GCA_021779415.1 Bacillota bacterium | reverse complement strand
TTCCAAAAAACAAGATTATTTGGAAGTTTTTATAGTTTAATATACTGATCTCAGTCCTCTCTTTAGAAATGTAACTATGAGAGCTTAATAACATATTTGCATATAGAAAACAACAAGATCTAATAATATAACACGTTTCAGCATAATAATAATCCAATAGAACTAGAATCTTTCTGACAGGGGATGACGGCATTGGAATATCTCAACTCAGAGAATTTACCCGATCGTATACTGGGTATGAAGAGATTAGAATCCTTATTCAATCAAACTGGTTTTTTAATCTGTCAGTTAACCGGGGAAAAGATTTATGACTTTGATCAAATTGTGGCAATCTTTGTGCCGCTTACTTCCTCTTTAGATCAGGTCATGACTGTTCATTGCGACCATGCCCAGGAGTTTACACAAAAATGTTTATCTTCTCTTTAGAACTTTAATAGCGTTTTTAGATCTGATTACAGTCACGGTACTTTATTAGGGTTAATTGGCAAGTGAATACTTATAAGAAGGTAGAACCTAAATTCTGCCTTCTTTGTCATTGTCGGAATAGGACTAACTACTAGGACTTATTCTGCTTCAATTGTGACTATTGGCTTATTTTTGTTCAAAGGGTTTCCCCTTATAATAAGGTCAAGATAATCTCTGGATCACCAGATAAAAGGAGGGTATGTATATGAAAGAAAGTCTAGTTAAACTTATAAGAGAAGAAGAAGGGCAAGGAATGGTTGAGTACGGACTCATCATCGGACTTGTGGCAATCGCTGTAATTGTTGCTCTTACAACAATGAGTGGGAGCATTTCTGGAGTTTTCGACAAAATTACTGCTAAGCTTCCAGTATAACTTCTTTCTTATGCCCCTAAAGCTGAAAAATTAGTTTGTTATCCCATATTATAACGAAGAACCCTACTGCCCGCAGTAGGGTTCTTAACTCAAAAGGAGGCCCCGTGATGGGTTTAAATGAGGTTGCCCTCGGAATAACGTTAAGCATCGCAGCCTTCACAGACTGGCGTAACCATAAAATCTATAACAAATTACTGATACCTGCTTTTTGCGTAGCAATTTTGCTTCGTACATTTCAAGAAGGTTTTTCGGGACTAACCCATAGTCTTATGGGAGCAGCCATTGGTTTTGGGTTGCTTCTTCTACCTTATCTGATGGGCGGTATGGGTGCGGGGGATGTGAAGTTTCTCACGGTGATCGGAGCCTTTGGCGGTGTATCGTTTGTGGTTATTAGTTTTCTATACGGTGCTGTGATCGGGGGTATTATCTCAGCTTTTATACTCGCCCGGCGTAAGGTTTTGTGGACTTCAATTAAGTCCTTACTTCTTTTTGGCTCTATTCTTCAAAAATCAGAACGTATGGATTCACCGATGAGCAACGCACGTCACGATAAATTCCCATACGGAATTGCCATTGCCTTAGGCACGTTGCTGGCTATGTTATTTCCCTTCGGAGGAGGCTAATTATGACTGGAAAGTTCAAGCAAGAAGAACATGGACAAGCATTAGTTGAGATGGCACTTGTATTGCCACTCTTTTTCTTGCTTTTGTTCGGCGTAATTGAGATGGGACGCATCGGTCATGCTTATATCGTGGTTAGTAATGCCGCTCGGGAAGGTGGACGACTGGCTACAATCGGTAAGTCAGATCTCGTAATAGAGGATTCTATTAAAAACGCTGCAACGACCCTTAATCCGGATAATCTAACCATCACTATTTCTCCAACTCAAGATTTACGGCAATCTGGTGCAGGGGTAACGGTCTCTGTAGAGTACCCAGTTCAGTTAATCGTTCCGCTCATCAGTAGTATTATTCCAAATCCATTCGTTGTGAGTACAAGTATTAATATGCGTTTAGAATAGAAAATTATTATGTTCCATTTCTGTAAAAGGGGGAGTGGTCATGATTCAAAGATATAGATTTTACTTGATTCGGTGCAGGGCCTTTTTCCTAAATTGGTACTCACTTCATTTTAGTCAAGAGCAGAGCTATATTGCTAAGCAGCGGCATGAACGGGGAAGCGTTGTCGTCTTAGTTGCCCTTGCATTAACCTCGATGCTTGGTTTTTGTGCCATTGTGGCGGATATCGGGGTATTGTATGCGGAAAAGGCTCATCTTCAGAATTCAGTGGATGCGGCAGCTCTAGCAGGAGTACAGGAACTTCCGAATAATCCGACTCTCGCTGAACAAACTGCAAAGTCTTATGCCTCTCAAAATGGAGTAACTGATGTTACGGTGACCTTTGAAGGCAGTAATGTTCAAATTAAAGTACAAGCCACCCAGCAAGTTCCGACTTACTTTGCCCGAATTTGGGGGATCACGGATGAACTGATTTCAGTTTCAGCTCAGGCCATGATGGTTCCACCGACAGGATTAGCTGGAGCTGTTCCTCTTAGCATCCAGGAACAAGACTTAGTCCCTGGACAAAAGTATGTCCTTAAATCTGGAGGAGGCTCAGGAACTACGAGTTGGTACTTGGACGATAGTGAAAACAATGTCGTCAAAAAGTTTGGGGAGGAGACTGGGGCCTCAGGGTGGTATGGTGCTTTAGAACTTACTGGTACTGGGGCTAATACATATGAATCAGATTTAGCGAATGGATATCAAGGAACGATGTATGTGGGTCAGATTCTAGATGTTAAACATGGGAATATGAGTGGTCCTACAGCCGATGCGATTAACACACGCTTAAGTCGTGACACGAACGTTCCACGCAATACCTTGGATCATTATGATAGGGATGCCCCACAAATTATTTACATTCCTATTGTTAAGATAATTTCCGAAAGTGGTAATTCCATTAATCAAGTACAGATAGTAGGGTTTGCAGCTTTTTTTCTGGAAGGGGTTGCCGGAAGTGGAAACGAATCCATCGTCACCGGATGGTTTATACGGACCTTAGTTTCCAATCAACATACTTCGGCTAAGATC
>JAJYAS010000738.1 GCA_021779415.1 Bacillota bacterium | reverse complement strand
AGAAGTAATTTTGTAATAACAAGAAAAACAAGTCTGTTAGCTTGCAGGCTTGTTTTTAATTTATTTTCCGAAAGGACGTCTTATCATATCCCTAGATGAATAGTTTAAAGTAGTCATAATTTAATGTCCGTTTGGACAAGCAAGGGAAACTACTTAGAAAGTAAGTCAGGTAATCGCCAGAATCTTAGCATCAGAAAGAAATGAACAAGATTAAGGGATGTGCTTACTTTGGAATCAGCGAAACTGAAGAATAATTTATTGAGCCTAGAGAATGGTTATTATATTTCTAAAAATGATCCTTTGTTTTGGAAAAAGCTCTTGATCCAACGGCCGGAAGATCCTGAGGCTATGTATCAAGTGGGTTTAGAATTTGAAGCTCAGGCCCGCAACTATTTGAATCTGTATAATTCAACCAAGAATAATCGATATTTAGTGTTACATCAAAAATTAATGAAGCAAGCATTTGAGCTAATTAATCGGTCTTTTAACAAAGGGTTTTTGCCAGCAAGACCAGAAGTTCTTAGATTGGAACGACTTATAAGAGTTACTGAGGGGAAGATTATTTCCACAAAGAAAAACGATCAGAGTCAACTTGGCATGGCCGGATTAGTTATCGCTTTGGTTATTGCCTTACTTCTTGGGGTAATTGTTGGAGTTCTTTTTTTGTCTGGTAAACTGCAAAATACTTTCACTTATGCAAATCATCATTATACCTATATGTTGCCTTATGAAGTAATAGAAAAGAAACCAGCAACTCTTCGATCTCCCTCAGGAATTATAGTTCAACCTAAAATAATTGTAGTTAAAAAAGAGGTAAGTAAAGAATTATTAGTTAGGGAACTTGTTGACAGGCTGAAAACTGATTATCAGATGGATTCATTAAATGCAATCAAGATAGTGGCAATCGATGAGTCTAAGACTGAAAGAGGGATGGCCTTTTGGGCAGGCGGGGATGACAATATTCGGGTGTATATTTACCCGCCGGAAAGTACTGTCGATACCCAAGAACGTCAATTATGGGAAACGACGACTGTTTTAAGAAGTGCAGCATACCAATTTTTTAGAAAAAATGGCTATCTTCCCAAAGATCTAGGAACTCTAACTCAGCCTTTCCCTAACAATTATTTAACTGCGCTACCGAATGACCCGTATCAATTAAAGAATACTGTGTCTTTATCCTCGACAGGAGAGGGTGGGTGGCTATATCGATTTACAGATAACCATTCTGATAAGGAATGGTTATCTGCTATAAAAGAAGTAGTTAAGCCCAATATTTCATATGATAAAGAGATCCCATTTTATCCGTTATCAATTATCATAAGTAAGGTGAACCATACCTTATCAGTAATTTCTGGGGATCAAATAATTCGTAACTATTCTGTTGCACTTGGGAAAGAGGATTCAACCCTCGAGGGAAAGTTGTTTATCTCCAAAAAGGTCATGAACCCCGATAAATTTGTGCCCCTTGATGAAAATGTATATGGGAAAAGAGCTATGGAATTGTCAAATAATAAGTTTGCTATCCATGGAACTAATTCCCCTTCGAGCATTGGGCAAGATGTTTCTCAGGGCTGTATACGGCTCAATAATTCAGAGATGGAAGATTTATACGCCATAATCCCTCTGTATACTTCCGTCACGATAGAAAAGAATCCTACCACTCCACAAGGGTTGACTCCTCCACTTAATTCACCTAATAATTACCTGTATAATCATGTTGATAACTTAAAAGAAGAAGATACTCGTACTATTTATCATTGGGCCAGCTAAAATAAATTACGTTGTTATTTTAAATCCTAGCGTGCTCTTGCAATTTTTCAAGAAACCATTTTAGTATTCTGTTTGTAAAGTCGATTGAGGATGGCTTTTGTGCGGCGACTAGCCCAACGTAATTCCGTGGCTACCACGGACACTTCCATTAATGCCCGCAAATAAAAGACTCCACTTACTTTCCTGTTCCATTCGTCAATTGCTTTATCGAATGATTCCCAGTATGAAATATCTTCTTCGTAGAATTTACAACTTTTCTTTTCGGTAATTCCAAGGCGAAGGGCTAGAATCAATTCAGTAAGTTTTCCATGTCCAACGAACAGAATATCCATAATATCTTGGAATTGCGCGCTGATTTCTTGGAGTTCTGCTTCGGAATACGCTTGTTGTCTTCGTTTGACCCGTTGAGATGTCATCTGATTAATGCTTTGACCCCGTTCAATAAAGCCTCTACAAATTTCCAAGAGCCTCTCTATTAGGGGTGGATTGTCTTCGACAGTTATTTCTTCACGAGCATGCTCGTAAAGGAGTGTTATTTCTTCAAACAGGTCTTTTAGTTTTTGGGGGTCTGGCTTTTGATAGGATGTTATAGAACCAGCATGGATGAAGGATTTAAGACTTTCTAAGAAATAGTCTGATGTCAGAACGAGAAGAGATTGGAGGGTATCAAGAAGTTTGGTTTTATATCTAGGCGGGGCCAAAACTCTGTTAATTAGTAAAGCTATCCCCAATCCTACAAAGATACTGAGGGAACGGGATAAGGCATGAATTAGAAAGGTTTCTGGAGGAGAGTCAAGGATGAAGATGATTGAGACAATTCCTAAGACAATTCCGCCGGACCAGCCGATCCAGTTACAGATAAGAATTAGGGAAATTACGGTGGCACCGATGGAGATGGGATTTGCACCGATGAGGATGCCAATTAGTAAGGCAAAGGTTGCGGCGAGTAAATGTACGCCGATTTGTTGCCAGGCGTTATTAAGAGATTTACTGACAGAAGGTTGCATATTTACGACCGCAGTTATCGCGGCAAAGGAAGCAGGTTCGATATGGAAGAGATCACAGATAAAGAGTGTAGTTGCTACAGCAATTCCTGTTTTAATGGTACGAGCCCCAATAAACATCTTATTCCTCCTTTCGGGCTTTTATCCATTTTCAAAT
>JAJYAS010000737.1 GCA_021779415.1 Bacillota bacterium | reverse complement strand
GGGAACTTAGTTTTACTCCAGGCAAATCCCGAGCATCCCCCAACTGAGGTTGGATTATCCCAATCCCCAATCTTTGGGCCAACTGGTCAATGAGTTCGAGCTTATGCGGATGAATATCAAACGCCTGTATTTCTCCCTGATCGTGCATCATTTGCGCCAAATGCGTCGTTTTCCCCCCCGGGGCACTACAAGCATCCAGAACACATTGTCCTGGTTTCGGATCAACAACATGGGCGACCAGTTGAGAGCTTTCATCCTGAACAGTAAAAAGCCCCTCTATGAAACTCTCCAAGCGATCTAAGGCACCAAAGTTTTGGATTTTCAGGCTTTCTGGTACCCGAGTTCCTAATTCAACAGTAATCCCTTCCTTTGTGAGTCGATCCACTAAATTTTCTCGTGAGATCTTGAGGGTATTCGTCCGAATCCAGGTTTGAGCTGGTTCATTGTTAGCTCGACACAATGCTTCCGTTTCCTCAAGCCCCCAGCGTTTTAGCCAGCGCTGAATCATCCATTCGGGATGGGAATAACGCACCGAAAGATAGCGCACGGTTTCCCGTTTCGAATTCGGCCAAGGGAACTCCCAACCCTTCTCCAATACTTTCCGTAAGACGACATTCACCAATCCCGTGAATTTAGGAAATGGTTTCGATAATTCCACGCTTTCATTAACCGCAACTGCGTCCGGAACTTTATCCACATAAAGTAGTTGGAAAGCCCCAATGCGTAAAATAGCTCTAACTTCATGGGGCAACGACGACATTGGCTTGCTTAAATGCAAACGCAGCGCATAATCCAAGGTTAGCCTGTGTTTGAGCACACCATTCACTAATAACGTCACAAATTGACGATCTCTAGAATCCGTTAGCCTGCCGATTGTTTTCTGCAACAAGACATTGGCATAGGCCCCTTCTGCTTCAACCCTTGTCAGGATATGGACTGCCATGCCACGAGCCGTTTCTTTAATCATCATTTCTACCTCGAGCAATTAAGATAAACCGCACTAACTGAAGCACAGCTGCCAATGCAGCAGCCACATAGGTTAGAGCTGCTGCATTCAACACAGCACGTGCGCCACGTACTTCCTCCCCTCCAAGCATTCGACCTTCCTGCAAGAGGGTCAGCGCCCTATGACTTGCATTATATTCCACTGGGAGGGTAATAATCTGAAAAAGCACTGCGAACGTAAAGGCTAGGATTCCCAACTGGAGAACCAAGCCAAATTGTGGCACGAAAAGTCCTACCATGATTAGCATGGTACCCGCCCCACTGCCAAAGTTAGCGACAGGGACAAAGGATGATCTGAGTTGCATTGGAAAATACCCTGAGGCGTGTTGTAAAGCGTGACCGGTTTCATGTGCCGCAACTGCCACAGATGAAAGGGAAGTTCCCTGATAAACGTCTTCACTCAGGTTAATAACCCTGGTACGCGGATCATAGTGATCAGAAAGATGTCCTCGGATCGGTTCCACACGAACATCGTAAAGTCCTTTACTATTCAAGATTGCCCGCGCAGCCTGGGCTCCAGTAAGCCCGGACTGGGAACGGATTTGGGAGTAATGCTTGTAGGATGAGGAAATTTTAAATTGTGCATAGAGCGAGAGTAGTATTGCTGGGATTAAGAGAACCATTGTCGGATCCCAAAAAAACATAGTTTAACCTCCGTAAAAAAGAATCTTTTAATTTCCTTAACCTAATTTTTCTCCAACCTGACCATGTCGGCCATTAAAGAAGTCCCGAGCGGACATTGATCGTTTTCCCGCGGGTTGAACTTCTAAGATTACAAGGACCCCTTCGCCAGACTGAACTAGTAAACCACTCCCCATAATCCGGATAATTTGACCTGGTTCAGCCGTCACCTCCACAGAAGCTCCTTCCGTCTCAACCGCTTTATCTGGTTGTTGGGAAAGTGTGCTTCGCCAGATCTTGAGATTTTCTCCTCTAAACGTTGCAAACGCACCGGGCCAGGGGTTTAAGCCCCTAATTTGATCATGCAGTTCGTTAGCCCTTCGAGACCAATCGAGACGTTCATGGTTACGGGTTAGAAGGGGTGCATAATTCGATTCTCCTGTTTGGGGAATCGAATTCAAAGTCCCCTTTTCCAATGAGCATAAAGTATCGATTAAAAGTTCTCCACCGAGGGCTGCTAAGATATCGTGAATCTCACCCGTTGTTGCTTCATTGGAAATCGGAACTTCTCGTTTTAACAACATGTCCCCTGTATCCAAACCCTCATCCATCAGCATGGTAGTCACTCCTGTATGGGTTTCCCCCTTCATCACCGCCCAATGAAGCGGTGCTGCCCCACGGTAAGCTGGAAGCAACGAAGCATGGACATTAATGCAGCCTTTGGAGGGTAGTTGCAAGATTTCCTTAGATAAGATCTGTCCATAGGCGACCACAATAATACTATCCGGGGCTAAGTCCCGTAACAGCTGGATCCCCTCCGGTGTTTTTATCATTGCGGGTTGGAAAACAGGCAAACCTAATTCCTCAGCTGCTACCTTAACTGGGCTAGGTTTTAGGTTCTTCCCTCGTCCAGCTGGCCGATCAGGCTGTGTAAAGACACCAACAACGTCATGTCCTCCACTCACCAAGGCTCGTAAAGCAGGTACGGCAAAATCCGGTGTACCCATAAAAACTATACGCATACTCAATCTCCCTTAGTCGAAGTTCGATGTTATGTGTTCGTGGTTCGTAGCCAAGCTAGAGGGGCGCTTTTCTGCTAAGCAGATGTGTCAGTGGAGCCGCGGTGCAGACAAGCACTGACGGTTCGCGCCCCGTCAGCGCGCCGCTGGTTCGCATGCAGTTTGCCCAGAGGTTCGGACGCGCTCGCGAACCGTCCAGCGAGTCAGCGGCGTAACTCGCAGACGCGTACAGAACAGCGCTCCGACTTAGTTTCGATAAGTTTTCTTGGCCACATCGACAAATAGTA
>JAJYAS010000736.1 GCA_021779415.1 Bacillota bacterium | reverse complement strand
TGCAAAACCAATATTCCCCAAGACAAGCAGCATGGTTAAAACAATCGCGAAACATTTCCTCATCATAAACCCCCCTCAATATAGTGTGATTTTATTATTCCCAAAAAATAAAATTATATCGGACATATGAAATGATATTGCACGTTCACTATAGCTCCCGGAGCTAATCGTAGATGAACAAGAAATAGCAAAAACCTTAGGGTTGCTTATCATCAGAAGAGCAACCCTAAGGCTTTAACATTTAATATAATTATTTAAGGAGAAAATGGGTTTCGCATGCTTTACTTTGCTGCAACTTTTTGAACCAATCCGTTAGAGATGGAAGAATACGTCTGTAAGATCTTGCGAATTGAATCGACTACTATGATCGCCGCCAAAATTATCATTAAACCAGCCAACACAGCGGGAAGGAGTTGATGTTTTGGAATGTAGTTATTCACAATCGTCAAATATCCGGCAGTTGAAGACGTGATCCCCATGAAGAGCATCGGAATAAAAGTCGTCATCATATAACTTAGTTTCTTAGTATGGCGTAGAATCATGTTGGAGCCAATCGCCAAAGCCAACGTTGCCAGCAATTGGTTAGACACTCCAAAGATTGGCCAAATCGTTGTAATGTCTCCGCCGTAGAGAAGATATCCCCAGGTAAAAGATACCAAAGCACTTAACACAATAGACAATATGATTGACTTAGAATTCTTTAACGGTTTATATATTAAACCCAGAAAATCTTGAGCAATATAACGGGCGACGCGGGTCCCTGCATCAATCGTCGTTAATATAAAGAGCGCTTCAAACATAATGGCAAACTGATACCAGTAGGCCATTAACCATTTCATACCGGGAATACTTGAGAAGATGTGGGCCATTCCAACAGCTAAGCTTACTGCACCACCAGGACGTCCAGCAACATTTTCTCCCACCATTTGCGAAAGTATCGGTAAGTCTTTGACCTGCATCCCTAAGTTAGCAAAGACAGCCGGAGCGGTATTAATAGCAAAGTAATCTCCCGGAGCCAATACCGTAGCGGCAATAAGAGCCATCATCGCCACGAAGGCTTCCATGATCATTCCACCATACCCAACCAGCCTAATCTCCCCTTCGTCTTTCAACATTTTAGACGTTGTTCCAGAAGCAATCAGGGCATGAAACCCGGAAACTGCGCCACAGGCAATCGTAATAAAGAGGAATGGCCATAATTTCCCATTAATGATTGGGCCGCCGCCATGGATAAATTGAGTAACTGCTGGCATTTGAAGTTGTGGGTGCACAAAGACAATCCCCAGCGCTAACGCAGCTATAGTTCCAATTTTCATATAAGAGCTAAGGTAATCCCGAGGGGCCAAAAGCAACCAGACGGGAAGGGCGGCTGCAACAAAGCCATACACTGGAAGAATGATTTCGAGCGTTTTAATATCATAGAAGAATAAATAGGCAAGAGGAGAATTTTTGATAACTGGTCCCAGCACCACTGCTAAAAGGATCAAGACAACCCCGATGACCGAGGCCTCCCCCAACTTACCAGGACGCAGTTTATGCATATAGATGCCCACAAAAACGGCGATGGGGATCGTCATGGAAATTGTAAAAACACCCCAAGCGTTTTTATACAAGGCATTGACGATAACCATAGCCAATCCAGCCATCGTAATGGTAATAATGAAGAGAATGGCAATCCCGGTAATAAAACCCGTGATCGGCCCGATTTCTTCCTTAGCTATTTCAGAAAGGCTTTTACCATCATGACGAATAGAGGCAAAGAGTACGACCGCATCATGGACCGCGCCTCCCAATACGGCTCCGATCAGTATCCAAAGTGTACCCGGCAAATAACCAAACTGAGCAGCCAATACTGGTCCAACCAAGGGACCCGCCCCGGCAATCGCAGCGAAGTGATGTCCAAAGACAACCCACTTGTTCGTCGGAACATAATCTTGCCCGTCCTCTAGGCGCACCGCCGGAGTAGTGACACTTGAATCTAGGGCAAGTACTTTGGCAGAGATAAAGGCCCCATAGAAACGGTACGCTAACATAAGAATTAGTGCTGCAGCAATAATGAGAGTTAAGGCATTCATTGTTTTTTACTCCTTTCACAATAAACTAAAACGTTATGTGCACAGTATACAATCGAATGGAATCGTTGCGTAAAATCGAACAAAAAACACAAGATTTGAGGTCTAATACACCCAAAATCCTGTGTAACTCTACGTCGTATTTATCTAGAGGCTGGTTGTTCGATTAGACTATAACCCCATTCGCTCACGAAAGACTTTAACATACGTTCTGCTAACCGGAATCTCACTATTATCATTCATGATCAAATTATATGTATTGTTAAACCAAGGAATAATGGAATGAATTTGTTCCAGATGAGCTAAGTAACTTTTGTGAACACGCAAGAAGGACGACTTCAATATACTTTCTAATTCAGTCAAGGTGTAATTCGTTAGATAACTCCGTTCTCGTGTAACGACACGTACGGAACGCTCCTCAATGGTGGCATACAAAATCTCGCCAAAAGGGATGAGCAATATTTTTCCATTCTCTTCGATTTTTAGCTTACTTTCTCGTCCCTCTACAGCGTGTAACGAGGTATAAATTTGATCTAATTTAGCCATAAATTCCCGAGTTTGACCCTGCTCGGTCATGGTTTGAATCCCTTCTGAAGTTCTCCCCTCTAGACGTTTCTTAATACGCTCTACGGTTTCCCATAAACGCTCCTCATGAAAAGGTTTCAAGAGATAATCCACTGCGTTAACGTCAAACGCTTCTATGGCATATTGGTCATAGGCTGTGGCAAAAACAATTGCTGGAGAGAACCCTAGCAGAGATAATTCCCTAGCGATATCCAACCCCGAAGTATCTGGCATCTGAATATCCAGAAAAATGGCATCTGGCTTATACTCTTGAAATTTTCGAATCGTTTCCTCTCCAGT
>JAJYAS010000735.1 GCA_021779415.1 Bacillota bacterium | reverse complement strand
TATTAATCGACTTAAATATAATGCTTGGGTTCGTGTTATCCCACTAAGATGCTTGGGCTCATTGAGCTTAGTTTGGATTGCCGATTCAATGTCACAAGGTATCGATGGAATTTTCCTTCTAGGATGCAAGCATGGCGATGATTATCAGTGCCACTTCATCAAAGGCAGTGAGTTGGCTGAAATCCGGTTATCGAAAGTGTCAGAAACCTTAGACAGACTGGATCTGGACTCTGATCGAGTGCGAATGGATCAAGTATCCATCACGGATTACGACAAGATACCTGGTATGTTAGATGACTTCGCCAAGAGACTTGATGAACTCGGCCCTAACCCCTATAAAGGGTTCTAAGTCGATACACCTCCTAATTAAGCCTTAAACTCCGGGTGGGAGGTATGTCCCATTAGATAGCAAAGGAGCATTATAATGGATGAAATAAAAGAAGTATCTCTGGAGATGAGAGAATATATTATTTCTTCAGGAGCAGAAACGCTCAACTGGTGTATGCAGTGCGGTCTCTGTACCAATCTATGTCCTTATCGACAGGTTACCGGCGAATTAAGCGAAGCATTTAACATCCGAAAAATGCAACGTCAAGGGCAACTTGGTCTAGAAGGCTTTGATGATGAAGAAGTACTATTTGCTTGTGTCACGTGCGGAATGTGTCAGTCAAACTGTCCAAGAAGTGTAGAAATTATTCAAAATGTACGTTCCATGCGTAATACTATAGTTGGAGCCGGCATCTTGCCAGGACATCTACGTCCCGTAGCAGGGAGTCTTCATGCTAATGGAAACCCTTGGACAGGACCTCAAGAGAAAAGAGCCGACTGGCTAGAAGGACTTAATGTTCCAGCTTATACAGAAGATATGGAGTATCTACTCTATGTCTGCTGCACTTCTTGCTATGATAAGCGAAGCCAAAAGATTGCTAAAAGCGTTGTAGAACTCTTACAAAAAGCTGGAGTAAACTTTGGAGTTTTAACAGCTGAAGAGAACTGCTGTGGTGAGACCATTCGTAAGATCGGTGATGAGGAACTCTTTACAAAACTAGCCGAATCAAATATTAAGTTGTTCAACGGAAAAGGCGTCAAGAAAATTATTACGACTTCCCCTCACTGCTTGTATGCTTTCAAAAAGGATTACCCTGAACTGGGCGGGGAATATGAAGTTATGCACTATTCCGAACTGCTAGGAGATCTTTTGAAAGACGGAAAGCTTTCTTTACCAGGGGAACAAGCTAAAAAAGTCACATTCCATGATCCTTGTTATCTAGGACGACACAATTTGGTTTATGATGCTCCAAGGGAACTTCTCCAAGCAGTTCCTGGGGTTGAATTCGTCGAATTGGATCGCGCTAAGAATAAAAGTCTTTGCTGCTCTGGCGGAGGCGGACGGATTTGGGCAGAAGTACCTTTTGGAGAGCGCTTCGGTGAATTGAGGATTAATGATGCTGTGAAGCAAAATGCAGATATTCTTGTTACTGCTTGCCCCTACTGCATTACGATGCTTGATGATGCTTGTGCGGGATTAGAAAAGGGCGATGTTTTAAAAGTTATGGAAATGTCAGAGTCCTTTGTGAATCGATTAAGTAGTTTTCACGAACGTCATGGCGAAAAATAACCCAAGATTTAGTGAAAGGGGGGATGCTAGAAACATTGTTTATGTAGTCTCTCGTCCAACAAACGATTTGTTGATGGTGCACAAGATAAACAACCTGTTTCTATAGTAGACTCGCATTCATTATAAAATTAATTAAATTAAAGGAGGATAAGACGATGTCAAAACTAGTACCGCCGCATGGCGGAAAGTTAACACCGGTATTACTCCCGGAATCACAAAGAGCGGATGCTTTAGCAAAAGCTAAAACATTACCAGTGATTCGCATGACTTCAAGAGAAACTTCTGACCTATTAATGATTGGAATGGGTGCATTTAGCCCATTAACAGGGTTCATGGACAAAGCTAATTATGAGAGTGTTGTTGAAACAAAACACTTAACAAATGGTTTAGCATGGCCACTTCCAATCACCTTGTCCGTTACTCCTGCACAGGCAGAAACTCTTAAAATCGGTATGGAAGTCGCTTTAGTAGATGATGAAACCGATACCTATTGTGGTATCCTCACGGTTAGTGATAAATATGAGTATGACAAAGTCAAAGAATGTAAAGCTGTTTTCTTCACAGATGATGCTGCACATGATGGCGTTGTCAAAGTCATGGCTCAAGGAAGCATTAATGTCGGCGGTGAGCTGATAACCTTTAGTCAACTCGGCTATGCCTCTAAATACGGCGATTACTACGCTACCCCTGCTCAAACAAGAGCGATCTTCGATGAGAAGGGTTGGGCAACCGTTGCAGCGTTCCAAACCCGGAATCCTTTACATCGTTCCCATGAATTCCTTTGCAAAATGGGAAATGAAATTTGCGATGGACTGTTCATTCACCCAATCGTAGGAAAACTTAAAGAGGGCGATATTCCTGCTGAAACTCGTCTGGAATGCTATGAAGTTCTGTTGAAGAATTATTTTAACGAAAAAAATGCTGTGATGAAAGTATATCCAATGGAAATGCGCTATGCAGGACCTAGCGAAGCTATTCTTCACTCCATTTTCCGTCAAAACTTTGGTTGCAGCCACATTCTTGTTGGACGTGATCATGCAGGTGTAGGCGACTATTATTCTGCTTATCAGGCTCAAGAAATCTTTGACTTATTTAAACCAGGTGAACTTCTCTGTCAGCCGATCAAAGTAACTGCAGCTATGTATTGTACAAAATGTGATGGCATGACTACAGAAAAAACATGTCCGCACGGTAAAGAAGATCACCTCAAAATTAGTGGCACCAAGTTGAGAGCAATGTTAGCAGCTGGCGAACTCCCACCAGGCAATTTCAGTCGTCCAGAAGTCTTAAAAATTCTGCTCAAATACTACGCTTCTAAGAAG
>JAJYAS010000734.1 GCA_021779415.1 Bacillota bacterium | reverse complement strand
CAGAGCGTCCAGATGTCCTAGCTGGGAAGCTTCTAGAAGGGAAAGTGGGCATTATTGTCGACGGAACCCCCATAGTACTTATAGTACCAGTAGTATTGACTCAGTTCCTGAATGTGAATGAAGACTATTACCAACGGGCAATGGTTGCAATCCTTTCTCGCTTTATCCGGTATGTAGGAGCATTTGTAGCCATGTTGGCTCCTAGCATCTATATAGCAGTAACCACGTTTCATCAGGAAATTATACCGACGGATCTTCTGATGAGCATATCGGCAGGCCGGCAGGGAGTGCCCTCGCCAGCCCTTCTGGAGGCTTTAACTATGACGGTTGTGTTAGAAATATTGCAGGAAGCGGGGCTTCGATTACCAAAACCTATTGGATCGACGATTGGAATTGTAGGGGCACTTGTCATCGGAGATGCAGCGGTGAAGGCCAGTCTGGTCAGTCCACTGATGGTCATAATCATTGGGTTGACAGCGGTAGCAAGTTATGCAATTCCAACCTTCGATTTGGGTCTGGCGGTTCGGCTCATTCGATTCCCAATGATGATTTTGGCTGGTATCCTTGGTTTCTTTGGGGTTTCTGTAGGCCTATATTTGATCGCAATTCACCTCCTAAGCCTTCGTTCCTTCGGAGTCCCTTACTTAAGTCCTATTGCCCCTTTGCGTATACGATCTTTTTTGCAAGATACGTTTGTTCGGGCACCCTGGTGGGCGTTAAAACGTCGTCCTCAACTTCTAGACGTTGAGGAACCCCAATCAGGAGGGAAAGGGAAAGGGTAACGATGGAAAGAATCTCACCACATCAATTCATGACCTTAGGGGCAGCTGTACTTCTGGGTACAACGTTTCTCCCTGTAGCATCGATTGTTACTGGACCAAGCGGGAGAGATGGCTGGATGAGCGTCTTACCTGGATTTGCAGTAGGGCTTCCTTACGGATTAATGGTGCTTTCTCTGTTAGAACAGTATCCCAATAAAAATCTATTACAGATTTCCGAGACACTCTTTGGGAAATGGATCGGGAAGATGATAGGCATCTTATATATTGCAATTACAGGTTTCTTTGGAGGATTGCTATTAGGCCAAACCGGGGATATCTATGAGACTTCGGTTATGCCGTTCACTCCGATCGGGATATTCTATCTAGGCGGACTTTTGCTCGCTTTCTACTTGGTAAGGGCTGGGATCGAAGTGCTTGCTCGTTTTTCTGAAGTAATCTTTCCCTTGATTGTGATCGCATTGCTTTTGAATGTTGGTCTCTCCATACCACGGATTGAACAAGGAGAACTTATGCCTATTTTAAGTGAAGGATTAAAACCAATTTTTATGGGCGGACTTAAAGCAGCGCCCTTTGCGATGGAATATATTCTCTTCTTGGCGGGAATTATTACGTTTCTGCCTAATGGTAAGCAAGAGCTTGGCCAATTGAAGACCGGAGTTTGGCGAGCTGTCTTTTTGGTAGGAATTCTAGACACACTGATTGTCTTAATGCAAATTCTTGTTTTTGGACCGGTAGAAACTACCCGTTTGGTTTACGGCTTACTCGTGCTAGGGAAGATGGTGGAAGTAAGTCGAACGGTAGCAGGGGTTGAATCTTTATTTTTAGGGGTTTGGCTTGGGGCTGCGGTCATAAAAATTGGTGCTTTCTTTTATACGTCGACCTGGGGTCTAGAAACTGTCTTCGGTTTGAAGGGATTAAAATGGAATCTCGCAGTGGGTGCAGCATTTATGGGGATTGCTTTCTGGTTTGTAAGAGGATCTTCTTTGATTAAGGAAATCGGATTCGTCGATAACTATCTAATATTACCTTTCACGTCCGTTTGGATTCTTACTCTTTGGGGTGTCGCACGCTGGAAGAAGGGAGCGGGTGCTTAATGAAAAGTAATATGGTCAAAGCACTCAAAATAGGACTGGTATTAACTTTAATTGCCTGCCTTCTGTTTTTATCGGGATGCTGGGGAAAGCGGGAAGTTGAGGAATTGGCTCCTATGATCGGGGTAGGATTTGATCTGGGGCAGAAACCAGGGACATTTCTCATTACACATCAATTAGCAAAGCCTAAACAAGGTGGGACAAATGCTGCAGAGGTTGAAGACCGGACATTTAGTGTAGAGGTCTCAAGCGCTAGGGAAGCGATTGAAGAGGTCTACAAAATCTCAAATCGCATACCCTTTATGGGTTCCCTGAAGGTGATCGTAATTGGCGAGGATGCGGCTAAAGCCGGTTTTAAAGATATCTTAGATTTTGCCCAACGCTTTTCTGAATTTCGTCGGTCAATGTATTTGGTTTTAACCAAAGGGAAAGCCCAAAGTCTCTTAAATTTGAAATTGCGCAATGGGCAAATACCTTCTATGAGTCTTAAAAATCATATTGAGCAAGGGGAAAATTCATCGACGTTCCCGACGGTTCGTTTAGGGCATTATCTTACAATTTTAGGTACGAATATTACTGCACCAATTATTCCGGTAGTTGAGATTCTAAAGTCAGGAGAGGGAGGCATTGAATACAAAGACGGAAAGGAGGGTGAAGAGATACAGATACAAGGTGCGGGTGTTTTACGAGGGGATCACCTTGTTGATTATCTCACGGACGAAGAAACCAAAGGGTATATGTGGCTAGAGAATAATGTTATACATCGCTTAATCAACACGGTGGGTATCGGAGAAAGTAAGATTAACTTTGGTGGGCAAGTTATTAAATCCAAGACAATGTACAAAGTGACCGATAAAGACGGAACAATAGAGCTACAATACCAGATCAAAGCTAGTGTTACGGTTGACGAAGTCTTGGGATTAAAGAAGCAACTTTCGGAGACGGAGTGGACGGATCTTATGAAAGAGGCAGAAAATAAATTTGCCAAGGTAATTCAGAATGAATGTGAGCTTTCTCTTAAGAAAGAAAGAGAGTTGGGGCTCGACTTTTTGGGAATTGGACGGCACA
>JAJYAS010000733.1 GCA_021779415.1 Bacillota bacterium | reverse complement strand
CTTCGATGCAGGGACAGTCAAAGAACTGCTGGTGAAAATAGGTGACCGAGTGCAAGAAGGAGATGTCCTAGCAGTAATTGAGTAAGAAATAATAGACTTAACCCCAGGATGGAATTTTGGTTAAACCAAGAGCTAGGATTGCGCAAGATGTGGCCTGCAATTTTATAGAAAAGGTAATCCCATGGGGAATTGAGGTGGTTTCTTAAATATGGCAACAATAGAAGAGAAGGTCAATGGAGAAGTCGCCTTGCCCCATAAACGGATCTATTTGATGGGTAAGGAAATATTCCTTTATCGGGAAGTAACCTCAACGAACCGTGTGGCTCAACAAATGGCCCGCTCTGGAGCTTCTGAAGGCACCATCGTTCTGAGCAGGACGCAGATTTCCGGTATGGGAAGGTTGAGACGCCAGTGGGCGTGTCCGGCAGGTCAGGGCATGTTGATGTCGATGGTCTTAAGACCTGCAATCAATGGGCATCTAATTTCTCAGCTCACCTTACTATGTGCTGTAGTCGTGGCCGAAACCATTATAAAAACGACAGGTTGTGTGGCGGGAATCAAATGGCCTAATGACATTGTCATGAGAGGCAAAAAGGTATGTGGCATACTCGCGCAAAGTAACTTTTCTAAAAATGCTCCCGAATACGTGATTATAGGTGTTGGAATTAATGTTAATCTTGATAGCTACCATCTCCCCCCCGATTGTAGGGAATCTAGTACTTCACTGAGGATGGAATTAGGGCAAAATGTTTCTCGTTGGAAAGTACTGAAGCAGTTTATTAGCTCTTGGGAGGAGCACTATCAAAGTTTTCTCCGCGAAGGGCATTCCTATCTTCGAATGAAATGGATCGAAAATAATGTAACCTTGGGTAGGGAGGTATCAATCAATAGGGATAGAGGTCCTGTGCAAGGGCTGGCAGTCGATATTAGCGAACGGGGGGGACTGATCGTTCGTTTTTCTGACGGATCCGTCGAGGAGTTTATGGCAGAAGACCTGAGTTTGGGTAGAACCCATTATGCCAACGATTTGTAAGTAGTTATTCCACTGATGATAGCCATCCAACAAAGGCGTTAGGAAGGATTTAGGAGCAGCAATGTCGAATTATTACTCAGTAGATAATAATGGTGATGTTAGCGGAAATTGTTATAATCTACGGGAAGGAAGAAGTAATAAATGGTTGCTGCCAATGTCTTGGATCCTACTTCGTGGTTAACTGTGGAGCAGATGATGAATAAACAATTTGAGGTTCTTCATTTAGGAGATTCTCTACGAACTGTGATCCGGCATTACCATGAATACAAATTGAGCACCCTTCCTGTCGTTGGCGAAAATGGAACCCTGATTGGCGTCTTTCCGAAAAAGAGGTTATATAAGGCGTTATTAGATGGTTCAAGCCTTGATGATCAATGCGATCCGTACGTAGTCTATGATCCCGTTTTTGTATCACAGGATCTAACCTATGATGAAATATCACTTGTCGTGAGAATCAATCGAAGTCGGGTTGACTACGTGGTTGTGGTGGATGGATCGAATAAAGTGGTTGGAATGATTGGAACTGCAGAATATCTGCGCGAAAGCCTGAACGTGATCATGACCTCCTCCGCCCTGCTTGAATCATTATTTCGCGCCAATTACGAAGGCATCATCATTATTGATCGAGATGGATTAATATTGCGGATGAATCCTGCTGTCGAAAGAATGTTTGGACTTAGGTTATCCGAAATAAAAGGAATTCCTATCAAAGAGATTCTACCAGAGATTGCGGTTTTTAATATACGTCGTTTAGGTATCAAACAAATCGTGAAATCCGTGCCTGTAATTGTCAACCAAGTACCGATCTTGGAAGGAGAAGTACCTATTGGGACAAGTATCGTGCTTTTGGATATCTCTGATGCCGAAAAAATTGCTCAAGAACTGGAAATGGTCAAGGAATTGCAAACAACCCTCAGTGGAGTTCTGAGTGCTTCTTCAGACGGCGTGTTTGTTTCAGATACGGCAGGTACGGTGAAGTATGTCAATGAAAGGGCAGGTCAGATACTCACAGAGTCCACTGTAAATATTACAGGTAGACCCGTAGAAACATTTCTCCAGACTAATAGCCCAGCTCAAGTCGCTAAAACGGGCACTGCAGAAGTAGACGAATGTATCATAAAAGGTAGAAATTGTATCGTTTCTCACATTCCAATTAAGCAAGAAGCGGACAATGGAATTGAGATAACGGGGGTTGTGAGTACTGTCTATCTTGAAGATAATATTCTCACTGAAGAAATCGCTCGAAAATGGTTTTCATTAAATCAACAGGTTCAGTATTATCGCAGCGAACTCGAAAAACGGGGCGGAGAGATTAGCAGCTTTGACCATATTGTCTCAAAAAACCCTAAATTTAATAAGATGAAAAAGGACGCCCAACGCATTGCTCGCAGCAGTTCGACTGTCCTCTTGACAGGGGAAAGTGGAGTTGGCAAAGACATCTTTGCCCGCGCCATTCATGCTGCGAGTCCTAGGATGAAACATCCTTTTGTGAAAGTAAATTGTGCAGCTATCCCAGAAAACTTATTAGAATCGGAACTGTTTGGTTATGCCCCAGGTTCCTTTACTGGAGCGTCTAAGAAGGGAAAACCAGGCTATTTTGAGAGGGCTAACGGAGGGACAATTTTTCTGGATGAAATTGGGGATATGCCGCTCTCGATTCAAGTGAAAATTTTGCAGGTGTTGCAGGAAAGGGAATTTATGAGGGTGGGTGGACAAAGCATTCAAGAGGTTGATGTGCGAATTATTGCTGCCACGAATCGAGATTTGCGTGAAGGGATAGCGAAGGGCGTTTTTCGCGAGGATCTTTTCTATCGCCTCAATGTCATCGAATTTAATCTCCCTGCACTGAGAAAACGTTCTGAAGATATTCTGATCTTAGCTGAATCGTTTATCAAAAAGTACAACCGA
>JAJYAS010000732.1 GCA_021779415.1 Bacillota bacterium | reverse complement strand
GGTTGGGGATCTGCTCTATGGTAAATTTTTTCTTGAGCTTTGTCGCGTGAAACTCTTACAATTTCTGGACCCTCTGGCTCAAGTCATAGGACTTAAAAGTCAAGGGGGAATTTCGCGCTGGCTTGCTCGTGAAAAGAGACTAGGTAGAGATGAGTTACTTCAAATTATTGAATTAGAGAATGCCTCTTTGACCGCCTTAGCTGCTCGTCTGAGTGCAGAACTGGCGGGTGTCTCTATTCCTGTACAACGCCAGATGGAAGCGTTCGGCTGGGAAATAGGACTTGCTTGGGGAGCGTGGAGGGAACGAATGGAGATAACAGTGGTACAATCCATTCTTCAACGTGCGAATGCAATTTTACAGGAGATTTCGGCGGGTTCCCAGCTTCAATTAAACCCTCTAGTAGAGGTATATCAATATTTGTCAAATAAGCTCAGCACTGAATACAATCCTCAAGTTGCTGGATCCTAACGAACGGAGTAGAGTATGCATAAACTAAAAGTTTTCTTTGAAATGATTAAATTCGAACATACAATTTTTGCCCTTCCCTTTGCCTATCTAGGTGCTTTCTTGGCATCTCATGGCGTTCCGTCAATGATGAAGCTTTTCTGGATTACACTAGCGATGATCGGCGCTAGAACAGCTGCCATGTCTTTAAACCGTCTGATCGACCGACACATAGATGCCCGCAACCCACGGACGTCCCAGAGGGCGCTACCTGCAGGCCAGCTTAGGGTCGCTGAAGTAACCTTGTATACAATACTTTCATTTCTCTTATTGGGCTTCTCGGCTTACAAACTTAATATTTTAGCGTTGTTTCTAATGCCAATTGCTGTTTTTTTTCTGGTCTTATATTCTTATACCAAACGCTTTACTTGGGCATGTCACTTCGTCTTGGGAATTTCCCTAGGCTTAGCTCCGGCGGGGGCTTGGATTGGGGTTACCGGTCACTGGGCCTTGGCACCGGTTTTATTGGGACTGGGGGTTATGACTTGGGTGGCAGGTTTTGATGTCGTATACGCTTGCCAGGATGTAGAATTTGACCGGAGGGAAGGATTGAAATCCATTCCGGCAATCTTTGGATTGAGAAGAGGTTTGGAAATTTCAGCGTTTTTACATACTATCGCCCCAATCTTCTTCATATTGGTTGGAGTCGTTATGGCGATGGGTTGGCTTTATTATGTAGGAGTTGGCATAGCCATTGTCTTACTTTTTCGTCAGCACCGCTTAGTTTCAGCCGATGATTTCTCTAAGATTGGAGTTGCCTTTTTTGACCTTAATGGCTACTTAAGTATTCTGCTTTTTGTTTTTTCAATTATGGATTTGATATTATTGCGTTAAAAAGGAGTCGTTACAATGTCCTCACTGTTTGCCCAAAGTGAACTTATTGATCTAATAGAAAAAGTGGAAAGTGGCGAACGGTTAGATCTTTGCGCTGGAATTCGCCTGATGAATAGTCAAGACATCTTGGCTTTAGGATACATGGCTAATCTAGTGCGCGAACAGAAAAACGGGAATCGAACTTATTTTAGGATCACTCAGCAGATTAAGAATACCAATGTAACCCCGATTTTTCCAGATCAAGCGGATCCTTCGGACCTACAACTTATGGGTGGGCTCAACTCGGAAATCCCTTTTGAGTCTTACGTGGAAATGCTCCATCAAGTTTCTGAAGCGCGCTACCTGGAAATTCAGGAAGCGGCACATCGCTTAGGGATGCACACTTATGCCATAATGTTCTATGGGCATGCTAAGTCGATAGAGGAACTTATCGACTACTTACTCAAACTGCGGGACCTTCAGGACCGAACAGGCGGATTTCAAGCCTTTATGCCGCTATATCACTATCCTAAAGGGACAAAATTGGAAGAAATGATGGGGGTCGAGGATTCCACTGGCTTTGAAGACTTGAAAATGCTTGCAGTTTCACGGATTCTTTTAGATAATGTTGACCATATCCAAGCCTTCGGCAGCGTGCTCGGCCCCAAACTAACCCAGGTATCTATGACGTTTGGCGTGGATTTTCTAGATAGTCACACTATGACGAAGCGAGCCTTGATTCACTTGATTGAGAAGGCTGGGCGAGAACCTGTGGAACAGGATACTTTTGAACGTGTTATTGAATCCGTGTAGGACGGAAAGGATTGAAGTACATGCGAACGGAAACCCAAGCAATCATCGAGAAACGTCTAGCGGGTGAACGGTTATCCGTTGCGGATGGTATCAGGTTATTGCAAAATGCGGATCTTCTTTCATTGGGACAAGGCGCTGATCTAGTACGCAAGCAGATGCATCCAGAAAACATCGTCTCGTTTGTCATTGACCGGAATATTAATTATACTAACGTCTGCTCCTGTCAATGTAAATTTTGTGCATTTTACTGTAAACCGGGAGATCCAGAAGGATATATTTTGTCAAGGGACGTATTACATGCTAAAATTGAAGAAACAATTCAAGTAGGAGGGACTCAACTCTTAATCCAAGGGGGCTTACATCCCGATTTGGATCTTGACTACTTTGAAAAGCTTCTGCGTGATATCAAAGCCCATTTCTCAATTCACATTCACTCGTTTAGCCCCCCAGAAATATGGGACTTAGCGAACAAGTCTGAGCTGGGCATTGAGGAAGTCATCCGTAGACTTCGAGACGCAGGTTTGGACTCAATCCCCGGGGGAGGGGCGGAAATTCTTGATGATCGCGTACGTCACCAAATAAGCCCAAATAAAATTGGGTGGCAAAAATGGATGGACGTGATGACCACTGCTCATAAGCTCGGCATGAAAACAACGGCTACGATGATGTTTGGGCATGTCGAAACCTTTGAGGAACGAATTTTACATATGGTACGTGTTCGTGAGGCCCAGGATCAAACAGGTGGTTTTACGGCTTTTATCCCTTGGAGTTTTGCACCCTCGAATACTGAACTTGGTGGAGAGGGGAGTACT
>JAJYAS010000731.1 GCA_021779415.1 Bacillota bacterium | reverse complement strand
TTGATTCAGGGCGTCTTGTAATTGGGGTGGAACAAAACTTCCGCCATACTCACCAAAATAACCTTTTTCCATCATAAAACCCTCCATCTCCTGATTTTTGCAAATAAAAAAACTCTCCGTCCCTTAGAAGGACGGAAAGTTAATTTCCATTATGCCACCTTTTTCGTACAGGATCTACATAGTAAATGTCTGTAGCTTAAGCTTAGATACGAAGAAGGATACGAATCTCGTGCATGCTAATCAGATGCGGAGAGCCGGCCTCTCGATATCCGTGTTTCTGTAACGGGAAACCCCCGGTATCACCTACTAACGCTAAGCGTGTTCGGATTACGACTCTGAGATCCATTCGGTCTACGGGAACTGTATCAGACTTTCACCTTCTCTGACTCGCTAAGACATTCCTCAAAGACGTACTAATTCTCATCATTGTCTTGTGTTATGATTTTCTGTATTGTAATATATCAGAGGACTTTCGTCAAGCGGTGTTGGGTAAAAGATTTCGTTTACTTCCGCACCATTAATTTCTTAATCGCCCGATCAAGCCCTTCCAGGGTTAATTCAAACATGGGAAAGATGTCGCGCACCATTTTTAGGGTTTGATACCCGTGAACTCGTTCCCAATATCCCTCAGGAATAGGATTGAGCCAGACGTTATACGGAAACTTCTTCGCGATACGCTGCAACCAAGTAATTCCGGGTTCGTCGTTGCCTAAGTCCCAAAAAATGTTGCCATCGCTCATCATGAGTTCGCTGGGAGCCATGGACGCATCCCCGATGAGGATTACTTTGTAATCTGAATTAAGCGAACGCAGGATATCTTCAGTTTTAACCGCTTTACGTGGATTACAAGAAGCATCCAAATACAGAAGATCATAGATGCAGTTGTGAAAATAAAAGAACTTTAAATCCTTAAAGTGGGACGACTTATGCACAGCGGCGAAGAGTTGGCTGCAGATTTTGGCATAGGGAACCATCGAACCTCCCGCATCCATCAGTACAATTACTTTAACTGAATTTTTGCGGGGTCTTGTCCAAACGAGCTTTAATTGCCCGGCATTCTTGCAGGTTTCATTAATAGTATCTTCTAAATCAAGTTGATCCTTGACCCCATCAAGACGGGTACTAAACTGGCGCAAACGACGCAAGGCCACTTCAAACTGACGAACCCCTAAGGTCGTGTCGCTGCGGTAATCCCGATAATTTCGCTCGCTTGCCACTTTGACAGCGGATTGACCGTGTGAATCCCCACCGATTCTAACTCCTCCTGGATGAAAACCGGAGTGCCCAAATTGCGCAGTCCCACCCGTTCCTATCCAATTGTTACCACCATGGTGAGGACCATCTTGTTTGCGCAAACGTTCTTCTAAAGCGGCTTTTAAACTCTCCCAATCGGGAAGACCTAGTTTCTTCAAGAGATCGTTTCGTTCTTCTTCCGAGAACATTTTGGCAGGCAAGGGATTGGCCATCCATTCGGAAACCTGATCTAATAATTGTTCAGGCGTCTCAATCCCTTGAAAATACGACTGAAACGCTAGGTCGTATTGGTCAAAGTGGCTTTCACTCTTAACTAAGACCGCCCTGGCAAGGTAGTAAAACCCTGAAAGACTTGATTCAGCCAAGCCGACACTGAGAGCTTCCATCAAAGTCATCCATTCAGTGATCGAAACAGGAACCCCCTCACGCCGTAATTGATAAAAAAAGTTTGTATACATACCCTTTACCAGCCACGAGTTTTAGCACGGGAAGGATTTTCTGTCCCGTGCGTATGGAGTTGTCTTAATGTCAAATCAAAATCCTGATTCTTTTTTAACAAGGCGCCTAAGAAAGGGATTTCCTGAGAAATCTTATCGGGTTGGATGCCACCGATCGTCAAGGCTTGAACCCAATCAAGAAGTTCGCTGGTACTCGGTTTTTTCTGTAAACCAGGGATGCTGCGCAACCAATAGAACGATTTCAAAGCTTCCGCCAGCAAGTCCTTTTCCAGTTCGGGAAAATGGACATGCACAATCTCTTCCATCATTTCTTTGTCGGGAAAGTCAATATAATGAAAAACACAACGTCTCAGAAAAGCATCGGGGAGTTCTTTTTCTGCATTGCTCGTGATGATTACAATCGGACGATGTTTCGTCGTGATGGTTTCCCCAGTTTCCGGTATGTAAAAATTCATGACGTCTAATTCCCAGAGTAAATCATTAGGGAATTCTAGGTCAGCCTTATCAATTTCATCAATTAATAGTACAACCCGTTCGGTTGATTCAAAGGCTTCACCGAGTTTACCTAGCTTGATATATTGTTTGATGTTGGAAACATTCTGATCACCAAATTGACTGTCATAGAGACGCTGGACAGTGTCATAGACATAAAGACCATCCTGCGCTTTCGTGGTGGATTTAATATTCCAGATAATCAAGCGGAGACCGAGAGATCGTGCAATGCTTTCCGCTAAGACTGTTTTGCCTGTGCCGGGTTCTCCTTTGATTAGGAGCGGCCTCTTTAAGGCTACAGAAATATTAACACTGTTGCGTAGATCATTGGAAACGATATAATCCTCAGTTCCTTGATAGGATAATTGATCATTCATTCTGAAAGTATCCTCCTCATCGTTTTTGGATTTATTGTAACTGTATAATACCACTAATTGTATAGAGTTTGCTAAAATAATCCCTGTTTTCCTTACTCCATACGAGCGTGGAGAGAGTAGGATTTTGGAGTTGTCATTTTGCAGACAGGAAAATGTCAAACCCTGATCTGCAGGCAAGTCTTAGTTGGAGAAGAGGACAAGTCCTCGATTTTGGGGTATAGTATTAGGATGCAAGAAAAACATAAAGCTTATAGTTAGGGGAATTTTCATGAAAAAACCTGAGTTATTGGCTCCTGCGGGAGATTGGGAAAAGTTAACGTATGCGCTGGCTTATGGAGCGGATGCGGTGTATATGGGCGGTCAGGCC
>JAJYAS010000730.1 GCA_021779415.1 Bacillota bacterium | reverse complement strand
TATTATTTAGCAATAGTATATTGCGTAATTTATTATATCAGATACATGGGTAAGGTGAAAGTGATTGTATTCACTTTCGCAAAGTCTAACTCTTTACAATAATTTATACTTTCAGAATAACTAAATCTGATTACTTAGCACTTATCCCAAAACGATATCCAAGCCTTCATACTTCACTTGTTTTCTAGTAAAATCATCAACCCAAGTTTCAAATACCTCTGCTTCTTGTCGAGGGACATGAACAAAAAGCCGAACAATTTCACAGAAATCTTCGTTTTGTATACCCCAGTTACGTTGATCGAACTGATACTTAAGGAACTCATACCATTCATAAGGAACGCTCAATGAGTATACTTGATAGAGGGTTAAGCTTTTTAATTCAGTCTCCATAATCACTTGCCGAGCAGTTCCTCCATAAGCCCTAACAAGTCCCCCCGTACCGAGAAGTATTCCGCCAAAATACCTCACAACAACTAATAAAACATTCCAGATATTCCCATGTTGCAAGAGATCAAGCACAGGGCGTCCACCTGTTCCTTGTGGCTCACCATCATCGGAAGACTTTTCTATAAAACCATCACGCAATCGATATGCATAGACGTAATGGCGTGCATTTGGATAATCTTCACGAATCTTACTCATGGCCAACTCTATTTCTTCTAGGGATGTTAAAGGTACAGCAATGCCAATAAAGCGAGACTTATCAATCGTTTGTTCTGATGTTGTCGCGTAAGCTATCGTATAAAAATCTTCCACGTCTACATCCCCTGTTTCCTTTTCTGAGCCTTGGCAAGAAACGGTTGGACATCAACAATAAATCGTTCATGTTTTCCCAATCCGATTCTACCCACTTCGTCACATACTTCTACTGAGAAAACTAAACGTCGACGGTCTATTTCAATGAGTTCTGCAGTTGCTGAGACCTTAGCACCTAAAGGAGTGGCTGCTGTATGCTCAATATTTAAGGAGACACCAACACTTGACTCACCAACTGGTAAATTAAGCGCATTTACAGCCGCTTGCTCCATTAGTGCCACCATCGCAGGAGTTGCGAAGACCTCAAGAAGTCCACTGCCCATAGCCTTGGCTGTATTATGGGTGTCAACCATTGTGCAAGCCTGCCCTTGGGTTCCTATTACTAAATTCAAAAATGATCACATCCCTTGTATTTGTTGTCAATTCAATTCTATCACAAAAACAAATAATAGCGTTGCGAAATCACAATCCACAACGCTATTATTTGCATCATTATTTCTCCATAAGATTACATTCTCGCAATCCAATACCCAATGTAACCGACAACAACGATCCCTACAACATGAAGTACCCACCAACCCGTTCGAAACATTCCCCAAGTTCCTAAATCAATTCTTTCACGCAAGTCAGACAATTATATTCACTCCTTATCTTCAATTGAGGTGGTGTGCACCCTGTGAAATATCACTGAGAGCATCTCCCGCCTCGTTGATATGAATCTTTTCAATGGCCAGATCACCTAGGGCTAAGATTCCGACAAGCTTACCCTGTTCCAAGACTGGCAACCTCCGAATTTGATACTTGGACATTAAATCGGCTGCTTCATGAACATCTTGGTCAGCGGTCGCAGTGATAACATTTGTATTCATAATACCCTTGGCTGAACTTTCATTTACATCTCCACCTACTGCGACAACTTTTAAAACAATATCTCGGTCCGTAATGATTCCCATTAACTTGTCCCCTTCACATACCGGAACAGAACCGACATCGTTTTTTTTCATCATCTTCGCTATATCAATAACTGAGGTGCTCGGGGTGACCCAATCAACAGAACTTGTCATGACATCACGGATTTTCATACTTATTTTCCCCCTGTCTTTATTTATAAACTAAACATTAGTTGACAGATATAGTTTGAGCATTTTTGCAAAAATAATACAGAATCATTTTATGTGTCTATCAGTTTGAGTCAACCGGAACCAGACTAGGTAATAGATGATATCTCATTAATGCTTAAGACATAAAAAAACCGGTTTAAAAACCGGTTTTTTTAACTATATTGAATGGTTAATGTTTTGAATCAACTTTCAAATCATCCGGCTGTGCTTCGTTCAGTACAGGATGATAAGGAACACTCGTGACAAGAATGCTTTTCCGGAAAAGTAACATTAGCTTCATCAATTGACCAGTCTGATTGTGAAGGATGTTGTGCCACAATTTTTCTGGGACATATTCCGGAATGGCTACGGTAATGGTATCAAACTTCCCCTTCTTCTCCACTTTATCGATATAATTTAAGAAATCGTGGACGGTGGCACGATAGGGAGAGTCGACAATTTCCAGAGGAATTTCGATGTGATGTTCTGCCCAATGTTTCAGCAGCTTTGCTGTGCGACTAGGATCTGAGGCAACATGAACAGCGGTGACTTGAGGGGTCAAGGCATATGCATATTTTAAGGTTTTAAGAACAATTAAGTTCAAATCGTACACTGGAACGATTATTTTATTCTTATAGTCTGACAACTCGATGTTTGCTCTTCGTCGTTTTAATTTAATCACACACCTGTGAAAGTCTTCTGATGCTTCCCGTGTGATCTCGACATCCTGAATCTCCCCCTGATAAACATATCGGATGCCCCGGAACATCAAAACGAGAAGTGGCATGATCACAAGAACAATCCAAGCCCCTTGCATAAACTTAGTTGTAATAAATACTAGGAAAACGAGGAATGAAACTACTCCTCCAAAGCTAAATATGGCAAAATCTGACTTCCATTTTTCTCCTCTCGTTTTCCAAATATGTTTGGCAAGACCCAAACCTGTAAGAGCAAAAGAAAGTAATACGCCAATCGCATAGAGTGGAAGCATCGTATGAGTATCCCCATCGAACACAATAATAAGCAAGCTTGAAACGAAGAACAACGTCCAAATTCCTACACTATAAACCAAACGGTCCCCCAAGTTCTTAAAA
>JAJYAS010000729.1 GCA_021779415.1 Bacillota bacterium | reverse complement strand
AGTGTAGTCAACACTGACCAGAGAACGTACATAAAGGATGAAGAAACTAAATCCTTCCCCCAAATCATGAGCATGCACGACTTTAGGGTCTTGGAACCCGTTCAGCAAAGCAAAGCGCCGCGCGGCTTCCTGCGCTTCCTCTCCGAAGGGAACGGGCAAGGTGAAGGAAAGTTGTACGATACCATCATCGAGGGTATCGCCATAGGGACGAACTTGTTTAAGATCAATCGTTGGCATGGAGATCACCTTCTCTATGCGGAATGCTCGAAAAACACGGGTGGAATAGAGCTGGGAATGGATTCAGGTACAGAGGGCTTTTGTTAAAAACACCGTCAAGTCCCCGGCCGCCTGTCGGTTTTCGAGAAATATCTGCAAACCTGCCCTGTTCGAGGGCCGTGAACAGACCGATTTTTTGTATTTCTTCTAGCATGGTGACAGCTTTTCGAAGGGTTGTTCGTGCACGTTGTACTATTAAGCCGTCCGTAGCAAAGGAGATCTCTTCATGAAAGTGCCCGATAGTTTTGAAAACGAGTTTCGCAGACTCCAGGCTTAAAAAGCGGTCTTGCATGTGGGGCGTGTGAATGGCTTCGGTGAGCATCCCCAACAGATGGATACTTTGACTGGTTAATACGGAGGCCACATTGAAAAGGGTATCCTGAACATGTCCGCGGAAAATGTCGCCGGTAATATATTTGGTGGGTGGCATGTATTTGATAGGCGAACGGGGGAATATTTCCCGAATCAGCTGAGCTTGGGCAATTTCATAAAGGAACGCATCGGGTACTTCTGGGTTGATTTCCATCGCATGGCCTAGTCCCTGTTGTTCTTCCGGAAGCCCGGAAAGAAAGGCAAATTGTTCGTTGATGAAATTTGACGCCAGGACAGTGTGAGCTGCTTCCAGGGCGTCGGCTGTGGTCAGGTAATTATCCTCTCCGGTATTAATGATGATCCCAGCAAAGCCGTTAATTAACCGGGAGAAATACTGATCGATGAAGGTTCGTTGCATGTTAATGTCCCGAAAGATGATGCCGTACATGGAGTCGTTGAGCATCACGTCGAGTCGTTCTAAGGCGCCCATGGCAGCGATTTCTGGCATGCAGAGACCGGAGCAATAGTTTGTAAGGCGTATATAGCGCCCGAGTTCTAGACCGACCTCGTCTAAAGCATCTCGCATGATCTGGAAATTTTCCTGGGTAGCAAATGTGCCGCCAAACCCCTCGGTCGTTGGTCCAAAGGGTACATAGTCGAGAAGGCTTTGGCCGGTTGTGCGGATTACGGCGATGATGTCGGCACCTTGGCGGGCGGCTGCTCTCGCTTGCAGGACGTCTTCATAAATATTGCCGGTAGCGACAATGACATATAGGTAGGGTTCTGGGCCTTCGCTTAACGTAGACAGGAGATGCTCACGTCTTTGACGTTGGGCGCGAATGTTTTCCACCGAGGGTAGAGCGAGGTCGAAGGTTTTGTTAACTATTTGATCCTCGGGGAAATCGGGAAGATTCTCGAAGGTTATTTCATTACGGGCCAACCGTTCAGCAAGGAGTTGCGGCTGTGACTGGAAGTGGAGGCAAGCTTTGGCTAGGATGCGTGCTGCTCCTTCGGTGAGGAGGAGATGGTCCTTTAAGTTGTCGACAACAACGTTTGGCAAGGGAACCCCCTCTGGGTCAACACCCTTAATACCAAACAGCCGCAGAACCGTGCGTTCGACACTAACTGTGCTATGGGAAAGAATAAAGGGTGTAATTTGAGCAACGATTTCTTTGGCCAGTATTCTTGCGTTTATTATGAGAGTTGGATCGAGTTGAAGTTTGTTTTGTACGTAGGGGCGAGTCATCAAGAATCACCTCCCTGGGATAAAATCTGGGGTAACCACACCTGTTGTCTTTGGATGTCCACAAGGGGGACCTTAGAATAAGGAAGCAAAGCTTCTGCGATCCGTTCTGTTGGGATTGGTGTTATAGGATGCCAGGGACTTAACGTAAGCAGCGCGAGATGGGAGCGTTCCAGCAGTTTCATTTGTATTTCTCGGGATTTTAAACCGTTCCATACGTTGGGGGAGAGTAAAATATGCGCCGGGGATTGAACAATAAATTGCTGAGGTAAACGTCCTGAAGCACGGAGGGATAAATAGAAAGAATCGGTAAGGGCACCCTTAAGATAAATGGCTTCAGCTTGGGGAGGGATCAGAGATTTTACATCTTGGTTCCAAAGAAAAGGCGGTAAGGAACGCCAGGCGTCCTGTTGAAAATAGGCGTTGTGATCGGGGAACCCACCAGAAGGGGTAAAAGCAGGGAGTTGGAATAATTCCAATAAATATTGGGTTTGTTTAGACACGTCTTTTAACGTGTTTCCTAGAGCAGCACCGGTACTGAGGATTACTCCAACGTTATTATTTTTCAGGGAAATGTGGGAGAGACGATTCAGTGCTCCATCTACATGAATTCGCGTCGCACCAAAGTGTCGCAAATGGGATATGCCTTTAAGGAGCTCGGAACGGGTTGAGGGACCGGCCATGCGGAAATTTCCTGGAGCGGTTATGCGAAGGATGAGCCAAGATCCAAACTGAGAATGATTTCCCCAATCTTTTAGAAGCTTATAGCCCTTTGGCGTGTCGGGAAGGAAGCGTTCAGCTGTAAGAATAAGTTGCCCTGGGCGAACAGGAATTGAAGGTTTAGGCTGACGGTAAATCGCATCATAGGCTTCGCCGTCATATCCAATAGAGGTAAGTCCGAGGCATTCGTTGGGGAACAGAGTATTTAGGGCATTTAAGGCCGTAGTTTTTCCTGCATTCTTGACGAGTCCCGCAAAAATTAGTAAGGGAAATGAGGAGATTCTGGAGCGCAACAAAGTTTCCCAACCCTTTGACTTAAGCATACGTTCTTTCATAAATTTCACGAAGGCGGGGGTTTTCCCGCATAATTGCTAAGGCGATCTCCACGTGTCCCTCGGTA
>JAJYAS010000728.1 GCA_021779415.1 Bacillota bacterium | reverse complement strand
CTCCGTCACGGTAATGGCACTGTGGGCACAGATCTTTGTGCACATGCTACACCCTACACAACGATCATAGGAAACATGGGGCTTTCCGCTGCTGTGCATTTCCATCTTACCTGCGCGAGAACCGCAACCCATCCCGATATTTTTCAGCGCACCGCCAAAACCAGCCATTTCATGTCCCTTGAAATGAGTCAGAGAAACGATAATATCTGCATCCATAATAGCATGACCGATTTTTGCCTCTTTGACATATTCCCCGTCCTCAACAGGGACCAAAACCTCATCAGTACCTTTTAGTCCATCGCCAATCAGCACGTGACAACCTGTGGAAAAGGGAGAAAAACCATTGACATAAGCAGAATTCAGATGGTCAAGCGCGTTCTTTCTGCCACCGACATATAACGTATTGCAATCTGTCAGAAACGGTTTTCCACCCAGCTCCGTAACAATATCCACCACTGTTTTGGCATAATTGGGGCGCAAGTAGGCTAAATTACCCGGCTCGCCAAAATGAATTTTGATTGCTGCATATTTTTTGTCAAAATCAATTTGATCAATCCCGGCTGTTCTGATCAGACGGCTCAACTTCTGTTGCAAATTTTCCTTCATCGTGACGTGAAAGTCCGTAAAATATACCTTTGATTTTTCCATACTCAATAACCTCCAAAATACAAATACTGCACAATTGTCTTAGAATCGGACTCAGACTCTTTATTTCTTGAAAATAGCATATACCTTAGAGTCTACTATAAGTCAAGTGGAATTTTGAAATGGCATCGTCTGGAATGGAAAGAAGTTTGTGTTGTCAGAAAGATCCTAATAAGTTATAGTTTTATGAATCGATAGTATATACAACATGGGTGCTATTTATAACTTTTGGAGGGCATATGATTGAGGATAAAGTATATTGCCTATCGAATATTGAGCTGCTATCCGCTCTATCCTCAGCTGAATTAGCGGAGCTCGCGAGTGACTTTCAATGGGAGAACTATGATTTGGGCTCCGAGATTATCAAGCAGGGCCAGGAAGAGCATTCCTTTTATATTCTGATCAAGGGAAAAGCGGATGTTATGGTTCAGAAAAAAGGACCTCGTTTGTGGCGTGTCAGATCATTGGGTCCAGGAGATACCTTTGGTGAATTCTCGTTGCTTAACGGCGAGGCCGCTGCAACAACAATTCTTTGCCAAGATAAATGCCAGGTCTTAGCGTTGGATTCAGGTGGCTTTGCACGTATGCTTTTGCGGTGGCCAAAACTTTACCAAACGTTTATCGGCCGATTGACCCACAATCTGAATGATGCAAACCTCATCTTATCCGAAGCGAAATATAAGGAAATTTTACGTTCTGCTTTGCAGCTTACCCAATATAAGGATAAGTTTTATGGGCTTTGGGGAGGCGCGCGCACGACAGGAGAGGTCGAACGGAAACTAGAAGAACTCGCACAACCTAAGGGACACTTGCTTTTAACAGGAGAACGGGGTACAGGGCGCCAGATGATGGCATGGTACGTCCATCAACGCCAATCCGGTAATGAAGCACCTTTTGTTGTTGTGGACGGACGACGTTTCGACCAACAGTGGAGGGATTTAATCGTGGAGCCCGCTGAACATGAGGACTCCACAGTGTTTCATCACGCTAATCTTTTCGATATTGCTGAGGGTGGAACCTTATTCATACGGGAAATAAACCTAATTTCTCCCCATACCCAGCTTAAACTTGCCCAAGCCATGGACTTTCAGAAAAGTAAATGTTTCGTCATCGGAAGTTTGAACGCTGAATCGGATGATTTGGAAAGAAATATTATTCCGGAACTTCGGAAATGTTTTGCTCATACGTATGAAATAACTCCATTGCGTAAACGAAAACGAGATATTCCGATTCTTGCTCAAGGATTCCTAGAGAAACTGGCCCAGAAGAATCATCGGAACGTCCCTACTCTGAATCAAGAAGCGATCCAACTGTTGCTCTCTCATCATTACCAACAGGGGAATGTCTCAGAATTAATTCAAGTTATTGAAAGAGCCTTTTATATTGCAGATCAGGATGTAATTGGGTTAGAACAGATCTTTTTTGGTCCCACGTCGGAACAAAGCGGTCATACGATTAACCTTTTAGCTTGGCCAAAGCTAGAAAATTTACTAAAGAAGGGCACGTTTATTGGGTGGCTAAGGTGGGCAACAGCAACATTGTTTATCGGCTTGGTCTTACTATTGCTTTTTTCTCCTGAAATTGCGGTTTCTACAAAAATATTCGCATTAGTTTGGGGTTTATGGTGGCCGGCACTCGCCCTAATTTCCCCTTTCTTAGGTAGGCTGTGGTGCACAGTCTGCCCGTTTTCTACCATCATGGATTTTGTGCAAAAAAGAGTGCATAAGAACCGTGCGATTCCAGAGTCTATCATAAAATATGATTATCTCATAGTCAGTTTTTTATTTCTCCTGATTTTCTGGATTGAAGTGATTACCGGTATGCGTTTCAATCCTAGTTATACCGCCATCCTGTTAATATCTATCCAGGTTTGTGCAATTTTTATTGCGGTTCTCTATCCACGCCATACTTGGTGCCGGCACTTTTGCCCGTTGGGAGGATTTATTGGGACTGCTTCTGTAGGCTCGATGTTAGAGGTCAGAGCGGATGCCACTGTTTGCTTGAATAAGTGCACGACGTTTGAGTGTTATGTCGGGCAAGGAAACGTTCCAGGCTGTCCAATGTCCCAACATCTACCGTTCTTAGATAATAATTTAGATTGTAAACTGTGCTTCAACTGTGTGCGAAATTGCCCGAACGGTTCTGTGCAAGTGAATTTAAGGCTTGCAGGCCGGGAAGTATGGCATTTAGTTCGAGTTAACCAGGGATACGTCGTGTTTATAGGGGTAATGTTGGCTATTTTAGTTCCTCTTAACTACTTTGCACCCCTCCATGGAATATGGCCTTCTACCTCCTGGGAAGTATGGTT
>JAJYAS010000727.1 GCA_021779415.1 Bacillota bacterium | reverse complement strand
TTACGAATTGACTTAAAAATTAAGATGACAAAACGAAAGACAAAGCAAACTATAATAACGAAATGAGGGTAAATGATGTTTGAGTTTCTTTTGACGGACTCCCAGAAAGAACTGCAAAATGAAGCGATCTCCTTTGTAAAAGAGAAAGTTCCCAAGCAATTAATTCTCGATATGGATGCCGAGAAAGTAATTTATCCAGTCGAATACCTCAAAGATCTTGGGGAAGCTAACCTTTTAGGTTTGCGCTTCTCTACTGACTATGGCGGCAGGGGACTTAACTGGGTCGATGAGATCGGGGTCTTGGAGGAGATTGGAATTTTAGGAACAAGCCTAGCCTGCCTTTACTCGCTACCTTCCATTGTCGGGGAGGCGCTTTCTCGCTTCGGATCGGAAGAGTTAAAACGGCGCTATCTAAAACCTACCTTAGAGGGAAAACTCTATACAGCTGAAGCACTGACCGAACCTCGAGGAGGGTCTGATTTTTTTGGTGCTACTACGGTAGCTGTACGAGACGGAGACAATTACATTCTCAACGGGCAAAAGCGCTTTGTGGTAGGTGCTGAAGGGGCCGATTATTTTATGGTATATGCCAAGACCAACCCGGAGGGCAAATCTCATGAAAGTATGAGCGCTTTCATCGTCGATCGGGGACCGGGCGTAGAAGTAGGGCATGTATACGGACTGATGGGAACCAGAGGAGGTGGAGCTGGACGCGTTGTTTTCAAGGATGTGCGTATTCCCAAAGAAAACCTCCTAGGTAAGGAAAACGGCGCCGCTGAAATCTTCTATCAGATGATGATCCCAGAAAGAATGACGAGTGCGGCTGGAGCATTGGGTATGGCTCGGGCCGCGCTGGAAGTAGCAACAGATTACAGTACCAAGCGCAAGGCCTTTAATCAGAAAATCAAGGATTTCCAAGCAGTGAGCTTTAAAGTGGCGGACTCCATCACACGGCTGGATGCAGCTCGTGCCTTAGTCTACACAACCGCTCGAGCCATCGACTCAGGCGTACCAGCAGCCCAGGGGCGGCGCTTAGTTTCTGAGGCCAAGAAATTTGCCACCGAAACGGCTTGGTTCGTTGTTAATGAAGCGATGCAGATCATGGGGGGCATCGGTTACACAAATATATTTCCAGTGGAAAGGATCTTACGGGATGTTCGCTTGATCATGATTTGGACAGGTACCAACGAAGTGATGGATCTAATCATTCAGCACGAATACTACAAGGAATTGCAAAAACAAACGCCAACCCATCGGAGGATCGAAGAGGATGCCCTTAATGCGCATTTAACAGAAGAGAAGGTCTATGAATAGCTGGCAATGAAGCAAACGGGCTATAATGGCAAAAGACTCAGGCCTACGATCAGGAGCCTGAGTTTTTTACGTCTATTTTGGAAGGTTAAGTTAAAAGAAGGAGATAAATACTAATTGACATAAACTACTTATGGGACTTACAATGGGAGCGGTAATCGATCCTTAATCTTAGTCCTTCTCTTTTGCAAATATAATACCCTAAACGTCTACTTGCATAATGCAGTTTCGCACTAGTTTGGTCGGCGAGCGTAACCGCAGAGCGGCCGTAACGCAACTCGCTTAAAGGAGTGATGACCCGTGATTGAAGAAAAAGAAGTTGCTCTCATGGAAGAGACAGACCTTTTATTTAGGAGGGTTTGGAAAAAGTATCAATGTTACCTGATGCCTAAAGAGAGCGAATTATCCATGCATCAAATGATGTTTCTGAAATATTTGCAACGGAGAAAAACCTGTACACCTTCGGATATTGCCCAACAGTTAGGGATCACGTTGGGGGCAGTCACTGGATTTGTGGATCGCCTTTATAAGTTAGGTTTCATCACACGAACTCGTAGCGAGGAAGATCGCCGAGTGGTCCTTATCCAACTCTCTCCTCAAGGAATTGGCCCCTTGAATGCCTTTGAAAAGGAAAGAGAAACAAAGTTTATACGGATTTTTGAAAAATTGGATGCCTGTCAAGTGGCGGAACTAAATAAGGCCTTAGAACAGTTGAATGCCGTGCTGGATATTTGCTAATTAAGAACAAAATACGGAGAAATAGGAGTTTTTTAAATGCAGAAAAAACTGATGGGTCCAATGGTAATTTTGCTAATTATTCAGTTCTTGGTCATGGTGGGATTTGGTATCGTGATTCCTATCCTTCCATTCTTTGTAACGAAGCTAGGCGGGGGAGCACTTTCTCTAGGAATTTTTATGTCCGTCTATTCCATCATGCAGTTCTTTTTCGCACCCTTTTGGGGTAAGCTGTCCGATCGTATAGGTAGACGGCCGGTTATTCTTATTGGACTGAGTGGGTATGGTCTAACCTTTCTCATGTTTGGGGTGGTAAACAATCTTTATTTGCTGATTGGAATTCGTGCCCTTTCGGGAATGGTCTCCTCCGCGACATTGCCAACAGCCATGGCCTATTTAGCGGATATTACGGAAGGTAAGGAGCGTTCGAAAGGAATGGGAATGATAGGAGCGGCGATGGGCATGGGCATGATCTTCGGACCAGCCTTGGGCGGCTTGCTCGGTCACTACGGTTTCTCTTTGCCTTTCTTTGTGGCGGGAGGGTTGGCCTTATTGCTGCTGCCGTTCACTTGGGTATTCCTGCCAGAATCCCTGAAACAACCAATCTCAGCCTCTTCGGGACGTAAAAGGCCTAGGCTTACTTTAGCTGTATTGCAAGACCCCTTGTTTGCACTTTTTGCCTTTAATTTTATCTTAAGTTTTACCATGTCCATGTTTGAGAGTACCTTTGCTTTACTGGCAGCAGCGAAGGTAGGCTTCGGTACGCGGGACATGGGGATAACCTTTGCCATTATGGGTGTCTTCGCAGTTATTGTTCAGGGCGGACTGATCGGCAAATTAGTCAAGAAGTTCGGAGATGCCAAGCTCGTGAACACCGGAGCAGTTTTATGTGCGGTGGGTCTTTCACTC
>JAJYAS010000726.1 GCA_021779415.1 Bacillota bacterium | reverse complement strand
GAGCCCCATGAAGGTGTAATAGACTGACTTCCCTTCAGCAAGAAGATGGAACAAGTTGTGGGCCATGTGAGAAGCGAGGTCCAGTGGGATGACGGCATACCCAAAGCGTGCAAAAGCATTTCGCAATGTCTCGCCCGTGATACGCTTGGAAATTGTGGTAGCTGCGATAAGGAGTAAAACTGGAGTCGCCATTGCGAAAACGAACAGGATCGTAAAGGCAACATCTTGATTAGCAATTCCTAATGTTTGCTCTACCCACTTCAGAAAGGAGGGGTAAAAGTCTAACATTGTAACGTTTTGGACAAAGACAATTCCGACGATGACAATCGCTAAGAACGATTCTTCGAAACGGGCTCTCGTCATCGACCAAAATTCACTGGTGGGTATGCGGGGGGTTAACCGGATCGAATCATGGGGACAGCTTTTGATGCAACTTCCACATAGATTACAATTAGCGTTGTTTTCCATAGCCATCGGAAATTCAAACATAGGACAGCCGGGCGCTTTGTCATTGCCTCGATAGCAATCCCTTGTTTTGCAGGATTTACAAGTGTCTCTGTCGGCCCGGAGTTCTAACATACCTGCCCGTGAATAGTTGCCTGACAAACTACCCAAAAAACAGAGATAACGACACCAGGTACGGCGTTCGAAGAGTAGAGCGGTGACCATAACCCCACCTAAGATGAGCAAGAGGAGGGTTCCAGATCCTCGGGGAGATTCTACGATTCCCCATACGTGATCAGACCAGGTGATGAAGATGAAGGTAATATCGATGATCCAGAGACCGTTTTTGCGAATAAAGTTGGGAACCTTGAGGTTTGCTCCGAATAATTTCTGTGTCAAATCACTCACCCAGGCAAATGGGCAAATTCCACACCAAAACCGACCGAGGAGAAAGAAGAAAAAAGGGATGAGTGGCCACCAAAGAACCCAAGTGGCGGCAGTACCAAAGTTATCATGGGCGGTTGAAGGTCCTGCTAACGTTTCAACCATGATGACCGCAAAGACCAAAACAGTGATCCATTGGAATATCCTTGGGAACAAAGAACTTTTCAGAAAACGTTTGAGCCATGGGTAATTAAGGAGGTTGATCGGTTGCTTTTTAGTCGGCATACTGATGGCCTCTTCTTTCTTAGTTTTTCTTTCGTTTCAACATTGCTGCAAGTAGTCCAACAATCACGACGACACCAGCGACACTTCCAATCAGGACTAGATTGGGTCCGGATTTACCGACAGTAATAGGAAAATTTACGGTGCTTTCACCCAAAGATGAAGTGATAGTAATAGATTGGTTCCACTGCCCAGGTTGGTTAAACATCATTCCTTCTACCATGTAGGAACCAGGGTCCATAGCCATGCCCCCCATGGAAGACTGTTCTTGCATGGCAGTACCCCCTTGCTTGTCTGTACTAGAAGACATATCCATACCAGCCATGTTTCCGCCTGAACCCGAGTTATCAGCCATCATGGTCGATTTGCTCATCATGACCTTAGCACCAGTCACAGGTTGTCCGGTGGTTTTGTTGGTAATGATCATCGTCATGGTTCCAGCTTGGTTGGCCATAAGGTTTTCTGGATTGGTTTGCATAATTACATGATAAGGGCCAGCGTCTTGTTCAATTTTGCCAGTTGCAGCTAAAGTGTTTGTAGCAAACAAGAGAGTTAAGACTAATAAGGATAGGGAAAGAAAGATTTTCTTCATTGGTTTTCTTAGGTATTTCATGGTACACACTCCTCTAAAAATATTGACCGACAATCTTATTGCAAAAGCCATGCCAAGTTGCGCTTGGTTTGTGATTATGATCTAATAGTTATAGATTAGAAACGAGTACAGTGAGATTTGATAGCACTTTTAGCCATTCATGAAAATATCCTTTGATGTAACTCAGAGATTTGAAAGAGTAATTTGGAGTCTACTCAACAGATGGATAATAGGCAGTGGTGTGGGATAAAACACAGTGTAGTGTGTCTTATCCCACACTGGTTTCTTTTACCATAAACTAACTATTAAACAACTTGATAATTTAAATAGTAATTTTTAAGGGAGTGGAGAGAGTTGCGCCGTATTTTAGTCGCAGATGACGAAGCAAATATGCGCTGGGTTCTTGAACGGGCCTTAACAAAAGCTGGGTACGAAGTGGAAACGGTGGAGGATGGGCAGCTCGCCTTAGATCGGGCTCTGGGAGAGCGTCCGGATCTTGTCCTTTTGGATTTGAAAATGCCGAAGATGGACGGCTTAAGTGTCCTGCACACATTGAAAGAACGTTATCCAGATTTATTGATGGTCATGATGACGGCCCACGGAAGTACCTCTACTGCAGTTGAAGCCATGAAGGCTGGGGCTCAGGATTATTTAATGAAACCTTTTGATATAGACGAACTGTTGATCACGGTAGCTAAGGCCTTTGAATTAGAGAGCTTGCGCGAACAGGTGGATTATTTGAAAGGAGAGACTCAACACGGTGGTTGGCAGCTGGTGGGGGACAGTGACTCGATGCAAGACGTAAAACTTCTAGCTGAACGGGTTGCTCCAACGCCTGCAACGGTTCTAATCCAAGGGGAGTCGGGCACCGGAAAAGAACTGGTTGCGCAGGCTATTCATACCTTAAGTCCGCGCGTCGGTGGGCCTTTTATTCGAGTGAATTGTGCAGCATTGACGGAGACCCTACTGGAAAGCGAATTGTTTGGACACGAGAAGGGAGCCTTTACAGGGGCCCACACCCGCAAAACAGGGAGGTTTGAATTAGCCGACAGTGGGACACTTTTTCTTGATGAGATTGGCGAGCTGTCGTTTAATGTTCAAGCCAAATTATTGCGGGTACTCCAAGAGCGGACATTTGAGCGAGTTGGCGGAGAGAAAACCATTAAGGTAGACGTGCGGATTATTGCGGCGACGAATCGAGATTTACTTAAAGAGGCTCAAGAAGGACGCTTCCGAGAGGATTTATATTACAGA
>JAJYAS010000725.1 GCA_021779415.1 Bacillota bacterium | reverse complement strand
ATAGAATTCTCGCTAACCAGCTAACCAACGATTGCACTCTAACATTAATAATGTTAGAATAACTTAAGTTTATATGGTAACAGGGGAGCTGGAAATACCCGGCTGAGAGGGGCATCATGCCCGACCCATAACCTGATCTGGGTAATGCCAGCGTAGGGAAGCCTTGGAATATTACGCCGCATTACATGTGGTTTTTTTTATGTCCAGAACTCCCCGGCCAACAACTATCTATCAAAAAACTAGTTTAAGGAGGAAATCGTACTATGGCAAAAATCATCATGGCCTTACAAGTAGTTCCTAAAGTTGAGGAATCTCGTATTTATGAAGTCGTGGACGAAGCCATCAAGGTCATTCAAGCTAGTGGGGTTCCTTATGAGGTTGGACCCATGGAAACAACAATGGAGGGAGAACCTGATCAGCTTTGGGAAATCATAAAAGAAGCACAGGAAGCATGCCTTCGTGCTGGAGCTTCTAGAGTAATGGCCTACATCAAAATGGATTATGTCCCTACCGGCTCAACAATCAGCGAAAAAATTGACAAATACAGAACTAAATAAATGGGTTGGATAAAGTGGAAAGGGCTCCCATCCCTACTGTTCTTTTTCCTTTTTCTGGGGACATGGCAAATGGTGATTACGTCCGCCCAGGTTCCCCTATGGCTTCTCCCTACTCCCACTCATATCCTCAAAGCCTTTTGGGAGACACGTCAGCTTATCTGGATGCATACCTTGACAACTTTAATGGAAACTACTGTGGGCTTTGCGCTCGCCGTCATCTTCAGTCTGATCACTTCAGGGGTGATGGTCCTGTCCCCTTGGTTAAAGCGACTACTATATCCATTTCTGATCATTTCTCAGACGGTACCATTGATAGCCGTTGCCCCTCTCTTGATCCTTTGGTTGGGTTATGGACTTCTACCTAAAATTATAATCGTCGTTATTGTCTGCTATTTTCCTGTTACGATCAGTTTGATCGAGGGACTTGAATTAAGTGATCCTGACCTCCTAAATTTATTAAGAAGCATGGGCGCCTCTCGTTGGCAAATGGTATATATCGTCCGCTGGCCTCACGCCCTACCCTCACTTTTTGCCGGACTGAAAATCGCCGCTACTTATAGCGTGATGGGGGCCGTGATTGCGGAATGGCTTGGTTCCAGCGCAGGATTAGGAGTTTATCTGACCCGTTCGTCTCACTCTTTTTTAACAGACCGCGTTTTTGCAGCTATTTTTACGATCACTGCCTTGAGTTTTCTCTACTATGCTCTTATTACCATCTTGGCTCGACTCGCATTACCTTGGATGCATAACAAAAAACGCGATTCCCTGGAGTGAAGAACGAATTATTTTGTGACTAAAGCACAGCGAAAGGATGATACTTATTATGAAAAAGCTATTAGCATTATTAATTATCCCTGTACTTTTACTCTCAGGGTGCGGAGCTAAATCTCCAGCAACTACTTCATCGACCTCGACCACAACTAAGCCTCTTACGACTGTAACCTTAATGCTGGACTGGACCCCCAATACGAATCACACGGGGCTCTTTGTCGCTCAAGAAAAGGGGTATTTCGCTAAAGAAGGTTTAGAGGTTAAATTTGTCCAACCCTCTAGCTCAGGCAATGTTGAACAGCTAGTAGCGGCCGGAAAATCAGACTTTGGAGTTAGTCAACAGGAACAAGTCACTACAGCACGCGCTAACGATGTACCGATTATTTCATTAGCCGCCATTTTGCAACACAACACTTCAGGATTTGCTTCTCCAACCTCTAAGAATATTCTTAATGCTCAAAACTTCGAAGGAAAGACTTACGGTGGTTGGGGCCTACCCTCAGAAGAGGCTATTCTCAAGGCGCTGATGCAAAAAGAAAAAGCTGATTTTTCGAAGATTAAAATGGTCAATATCGGAGAAGCAGATCAACTCACTTCTTTGACAAAAGATATTGATCTAACCTGGATCTTTTATGGTTGGACTGGAAAAGAAGCAGAATTACGCAAACAGCCTTTAAATATGATTTGGCTTAAAGATGTTGACCCAGCCCTTGATTTTTATACTCCTGTTTTGATTACGAATGAAAAAATGACTCAATCCCAACCAGAGCTAGTTCGTCATTTTATGCAAGCCGTTAGTGAAGGTTATCAATACGCGATCAAGAATCCGGCAGAATCTGCGGAACTATTAATTAAAAACGCACCCGAAGCTAATCCGGACTTAATCCGCGCCAGCCAAACTTGGTTAAGCCCACAATATCAAGGGGATGCAGCTCAATGGGGCCAGCAGAAGGCAGTTGTTTGGGAACGCTATGCAAAATGGCTTGTTGACCGTAACCTGTTGCCGAAGATGATTGATTCTTCCAAAGCCTACACGAACGATTTCTTACCCAAATCCTAAGGAGGGCAAGATGGGACTATCTCTTAAGGGTCTTTCTAAATCTTACTCTAACATTCAAAAGAACCAATCGCTTGAGGTCTTACATTCTTTAGATTTAGACGTTGAGACAGGTTCCTTCGTTTCCCTGATCGGACCTTCAGGATGTGGAAAGAGTACGATTTGCAATCTCTTAGCAGGAATTGAGATTCCAGATTCAGGGGAAATTTTATTAGACGGTGAAGCCATCCAGGGAACATCGGGGAACTTCGGCTATATGCCACAAAAGGATTTACTTTTACCTTGGCGTACCCTGATTGATAACGTGCTCTTAGGTTGCGAAATTCTCCATAGAGACAAACGTAAAGCGCAAGTAGAGGCAAAAGAATGGTTAAATCAATTTGGACTCTCTCCATTTTCCGAGTATTACCCACACCAATTATCCGGTGGTATGCGGCAACGTGGGGCTTTACTTCGAACAATTCTTTTTGGTAAAAAAACATTGCTTCTAGATGAGCCCTTTGGGGCTCTAGACGCTTTAACCCGACAGGAAATGCAACGTTGGCTACTGAGTATTTGGAATCGGACACGACAAGATCGG
>JAJYAS010000724.1 GCA_021779415.1 Bacillota bacterium | reverse complement strand
GCTTCTGCCCTAGGGTATGCCACAGCAGTGGGGCTTCCCTTTGGGGAAGGGGTTATTAAAAACCGTTATGTCCATCGAAGCTATATTCAACCGACTCAAGAAATGCGAGAAGTGGACGTTCGTCTAAAGCTCAATGCTAATGCAAGTGTCCTGAAAGATAAGCGCGTCATTATGATCGATGATTCGATTATCCAAGGAACAACCAGTTCAAAACTGGTGGAAATGGTCAGAAAAGCAGGGGCCAAAGAAGTCCATTTTTTAATCAGCTCACCTCCGGTTGCCTATCCGTGCTTCTATGGGATTGACACGGTAAAACGAGAAAAACTTATTGCCAATCAATTGGATATAGAAGGTATTCGGGAGTTTGTTGGAGCAAATTCGCTGCACTATATCTCTGAGGAAGGCTTGCTACGAGCACTTGGGACGGACGGTGTTTGTCTAGCTTGTTTTAATGGAGTGTATCCCGTTCGGTAACATTTCGTAACTCAATTTGAAGATCCAGAGGGGAGGGTAATCAAAAGATGGGATCAACACCCTTTTTTCGACATAGTCCCCAGGATGTGGGCCCTCAGTATTTGGAAGACTTGGCAACAGGGTACTGGTTTTCCGAGGCTCTGTTTACGGCCGTTGAATTGGAAGTCTTTACTTTGCTAGAGTCTGAAGGCATGACGACTGACGAAATGGCTGGAGCACTACTCATGCCTGTTTCAGGTCTGGAACGTTTTCTTCAGGCTCTTGGCGCAATAGGGCTAGTGGTTTGTAATGGTGAACGTTACTATAATACCAAACTTGCTAGTGACTATCTTGTCCCAAGTAAGAGTCAGTATCAAGGAGATTCGATCCTCTGGCGCAAAGGTCTTCGTCTAGGGTGGCAGGACCTTACCGACTGTCTTAAGGCCGGAGGCAGAGTGAATTTTCCAGTCGAAGAAGAGGGTCCAGAGCAGTTAGCCCGGAGGATCCGTAAATACATCAATGCTATGGATAATATTGCCAAAACTAAGGTGGCGGAGATTCTGCCCTTCTTCGAGGGGCTTGAACTGAAGGGAGAGATACTTGATATAGGGACAGGCTCTGGGGCGATTGCCGGTGGCTTTCTGGAGAGTTTTCCTTCTTTATCGGCAACTTTAGTGGACATTCAGGAAGTCCTCAACTATACACGGGGGTTGATGGACAAGAAAGGGTTGGGGAAACGGGTTTCCTACCTGCCAAGCAATATTTTGGAACCCTGGTCCGTAACTAAGGAAGGGTTTGACCTTGTCATTCTCTCAAATATTATCCACGCCTATTCAGAAGAGGAGATTCCTCTGATCCTGGACAGAGCTGCAAATTGTCTCAAGCCGGAAGGTCTCCTAGTCATTCATGATTTCTTCCCCGAGCACTTCTCTGCCAAGGCTGCTCTGCTCGATCTGAACATGTTTATAAATACATACAATGGCAGGATCTTTTCTGGAACATGGGTAAAAGAACAATTAGCCATGTCAAAGCTGTACACAACCGAGCTCATTCCTTTAGTGACGGACACTGCTCTAATCTTTGCGGCTAAGGATAAAAAGAAACTGGCGAGGCTCCGCCTGGACGAGAGAACTCGTCTGATTGCCAGGATTAAAGCGATGGGATTTGGAGAAGTTCTTCCTATCGATAAAGAAAGCATCCATGTTGCTGACTGGACGGATCTCCGCTGCCAGTATGGCTGTGATCGGTACGGACAAGGCCATTGCCCACCCAATAGTCCCACTCCGCAAAAAACGAGAGACGTGCTGCAAGACTTTTCACACGCTCTGCTTCTGGAGGGGGAACCTCCGGGAAACGTGTTTCAGAGCAAAGTTTTGGACGCCGAAAAAGAAGCCTTTCTTTCAGGATTTCATAAAGCGTTTGCTTATTGGGCCGGCCCATGCGTTCTTTGTGCTACCTGTGCTGTGGGCGCTACTGACGGGACGTGTCGCAATACACGAGATGCCAGGCCTTCTATGGAAGGAGCGGGTATCGATGTCTACGAGACCGTCCGACGGGCGGGTCTTAATCTTCGGATTTTACGCGACAAGGGCGACTACGTCAAATATTTTGCCCTGTTGTTATTGGAGTGAATTAACGTGCGTGTTCTGATGATCCAAACCCCTTCTGTAGAAGACCTCTCTCAGGAAAGAGTCTATCCTATCGGGATTGTCCTCTTGGCTGGCTGCCTTCAAGGGTATGGTCATGAGGTGAGTATCTTGGACATGAACCTGGAAAAAGATCCTTACGGAGCGCTGAAGGAGAAACTATTGACGTTTCACCCTGAGGGAATTGGTTTATCCCTGCGTAATATTGATCCGCTGGGCAATAAAACGAGCTCGCTTATTTCTCCTTTTATCGTTACGGTTCGGTTAATCGCCGCCGTTTTGCCCCAAGCTTGGTTGATTGTGGGCGGCACCGGCTTTTCCCTTTTTCCAGAACGGCTGATGCGAGAAGTGCCTGAATTAGATTACGGAATTGTAGGAGAAGCAGAAGTAACCTTTCCTGCTCTTCTCCGCTCAATAGACAATCCACCGCCAATGCCCGGACTCTGCCGACGAGAAGGCCTGAAGGTGCACGTTTCACCACCTGCAACTAATTTTGACATGGCAAATTATGTCCCTGCGAATCGCCTTTTACTGGACCCTGAGCTTTATAAAGGGATTAATAACTACGTTCCCACGATTGGAATAGAGGGCAAACGTGGCTGTGCATTTAACTGTGCTTATTGTGTCTATCCGCAGCTTCAAGGGACGAGATTGCGGTGCCGCCCGACAACTGCAGTTGTGGATGAAATGGAACTCTTGCACAAAGATTATGGCATTGAGAGTTTTCATTTTACCGATCCTGTACTCAATGCTCCCCGCGGTCACCTTGAGGGAATCTGTGAGGAGATACTCCGTAGAAAGCTCAAGATTCGGTGGGACGGTTTTATGCGGGAAGACCAGCTTACTGAAAAGAATGTCGCTTTGTTT
>JAJYAS010000032.1 GCA_021779415.1 Bacillota bacterium | reverse complement strand
TGGCAAATGCCTGAATAAGGTCGAGATGAAAGGGCAATGCAATAATATTACTTAATGAAAGGTGGATTTATCAATGTGGACACAAAACTATGCTGCTCTCGGTAATAGTCTTGGACTCACAGCACTCGCCGTAGCTATTCCTATTTTCTATCTGTTTTGGTCCTTAGCCATCAAACGTATGAAAGGGCATATCGCGGGGAGTACTACGCTCTTATTAACAATTATTGATGTAGTGCTTGTTTACAAGATGCCATTGGGTTTAGCGATATCCTCAAGTGTGCTTGGAATCCTAAATGGATTGTTCCCTATCGCCTGGATTATTGTAACCGCCGTTTTCTTATATAATTTGGTCGTTGAAGCAGGACAGTTTGATATTATTAAAAGTTCAATTGCTTCTTTGTCCGATGACCGTCGTGTTCAAGCCCTTCTTATCGCGTTTTCTTTCGGAGCGTTTTTGGAGGGGGCTGCCGGCTTTGGAGCACCTGTAGCAATTACTGCTGCGATCTTGATTGGACTTGGTTTTGAACCCCTTTACGCTGCTGGGATTTGCTTGGTTGCCAATACGGCACCAGTAGCTTTCGGTGCAATCGGTATTCCGGTTATTACCGCAGGTGCAGTAACTGGGGTTAATGCTAATCTCATCGCTGCAGCAGTTGGACGTCAACTTCCCTTCCTTTCCGTTTTCATTCCATTATACTTAGTTATTCTTATAGCTGGCTGGAAAGGCGCAAAAGAAGTGCTTCCCGCTATTATCGTCTCAGGAGGTTCCTTCGCTGCTGCCCAGTGGTGGTCTTCGAACTTCCTAGGCCCCATGCTCCCAGATATCCTTGCATCATTATTTTCCCTCGTTTGCACAGTCATCTTGCTTAAAGTCTGGAAACCCAAGAACGTCTGGCGCTTTCCAAGTGAAAAAGGAGAAAAGGTCGAAGCCTATAAAAAGTATGCTAGCGGTCAAATCTTGAAAGCTTGGTCCCCCTTCATTGTTCTCACTGTTATGGTTGGTCTTTGGGGAACGACTACCGTAAAAACTTACGTCACTAGTAGCCTCAAATGGTTCATAATGATCCCTCATTGGCCTGGTCTGGACGGTTTGGTATTTAAAGCAATGCCGATTGTTAAAAAACCAACAATGTACGCAGCCAATTACAAGTGGGATTTTTTTCTAGCTGCAGGGACTGCAATCTTGATCACTTGCCTTATTACCATGCTGATCCTCAGTATCAGCCCGTCAAGAGCTGGTAAAGTAGCAGGGACAACCATTAAATCGCTCGTCTATCCTATCATCACCATTGGTTCAGTACTAGGTTTTGCTTACATTGCGAACTACTCTGGACTTTCTTATACCCTAGGTCTTTTCTTTGCCCAAACAGGTCACTTATTCCCGTTCTTTGCTCCAATCCTTGGGTGGCTCGGTGTCTTCTTAACAGGGTCTGACACCTCCGCCAACGCTCTGTTTGCTCAACTCCAACAAGTTACCGCCACGCAAATCGGAGTCAATCCGATTCTAACCATTGCGGCGAACAGTTCAGGTGGCGTTGTGGGTAAAATGATTTCACCACAATCCATCGCTGTAGCGGCAGCTGCAACTGGCTTAGTCGGTAGAGAGTCTGACCTCTTCCGCTTTACCTTAAAACATTCGCTCTTCCTCTTGCTTCTTATTTGCATCATGGTTTATCTCCAAGCGTATGTAGTTCCGGGCATGATGCCGACGATTGCAGGTATAATGCCTACAATTGCATCAGTAATGCACTAAAATTTTATCGGCTAAAGATATATTATTGTGGGAAGTGGTTAAACCTTTAACCCTTCCCATTTTTTTATGAGAAGAGAATTACGAATGCAGGAGTGAGATAGTGTGATTTTGAAGCCAATTAAAACCCAGAAGATTTATAAACAAATCATTGACCAGATAGGGCAACTCGTGGCAGAAGGGCAATTGAAACCTGGTGACCGTTTGCCGCCAGAGCTGGAATTAGTTGAGCGATTTCAAGTCAGTCGTGCATCCATACGCGAAGCCATCAGTGCTCTGGGATGATGGGATTGATCGAAGTTCGGACAGGTGAAGGTTCGTACATCAGGCAAGTTAACATTGATTCGGTGGTTGCGCCTCTCGCCTGGATGCTATTAATTGAAAAAGATACGGATCTGGATCTGTATGAAGCTCGCAAGATTCTGGAGGTTCAAGCCGCTGGATTAGCGGCAGAGAGAGCGGACGAAGATGAGCTCAATGAGATGTCTGAAGCATTAGACGTGATGCACAGGGATCTCCAAATGCAGCGTTTGGGAGAAGACGCGGATCTATCACTTTCATTATGCAATAGCAAGGGCGACGCATAACAAGATCCTGTTACGTTTGATGAATACTATCTCCGATACGATGCGCAAGACCCTGAAATCAAGTCGCAGCAAGCTATATGAAGACAAGAACACCCCCGATAAATTATATAAACAACATTATTACCTTTATGAGGCGATAAAAAACCATGATGTGGAAGCAGCCCAGCTACTCATGTTGGATCATCTAGTCGGCGTTGAAACCCAACTGGCAAAGTACTTACTTGCGGATGATAAATAGAAGAGGCTAGAAACACAAATTGGTGTGTTTCTAGCCTCTTTTCAAATTGGGCCATGTAGCGGAATCGATTTTACTGAGTATTTTAATATTCGACAGAAAAAAACAAATAAAGCTAGATATAATTAATTTTTTCACAAATATCTTTACATATTGTAATTTTCGCAACATTAGTTTAATATTAAAAATGTGGTCTGACCGCTAAGCAATCAGATGTTACGGTTAAAACGATTTATTCCGTAAAGGCGAAATGTTGGGGAGGTGAAAGAAAAACGAAATTTGAAGCCGCAAAGGCAAAACGAAGTCAAATAACTTTACATGGGCTACACCCACACGTTTGTTTAGTGCAATATCGAAGAAATCGCTCATAAAGGAGGAGTCTTAATGCAGTGGTTACAGGTCTATGCTCCTGTAGGGAATAGCCTAGGCATTTCAGCTATAGTGGCTGCTATTCCGATTCTCTTATATTTAGTTCTTTTAGCTGGGGTCAAGATGAAAGGGCACACAGCTGGTATTATCACTTTAATAGTAGGTACGTTGATCGCTGTTGGAGTTTATGGCATGCCTGTGGGAGCTGCAGTATCAGCGGATCTCCTCGGAGGGTTTACGGGTCTATGGCCTATCGGTTTAATCATCGTGTCTGCAGTTTTTCTATATAAGACAACGGTCAAAAGCGGTCATTTTGATGTTGTTCGTGACTCGATTGCCGGACTTACGAATGACCGTCGTTTACAAATGTTGCTCATCGCTTTTTCCTTTGGCGCCTTCCTCGAAGGGGTTGCTGGATTTGGAGCTCCGGTGGCTATTGCAGGAGCTGTATTAGTAGGCTTGGGCTTTGACCCCCTCTACGCCGCAGGTTTGTGCTTAATTGCAGATACTGCACCCGTAGCTTTTGGGGCTATCGGGATTCCTATCACGGCTCTGGCCGGTGTCGTAGGACTTGATCCTCATGCGATCGGGGCTATGGTTGGTCGCCAATTACCTTTTATTTCATTTTTCTTGCCGCTATATCTAGTTTGGGTTATGTCTGGCTGGAAACGCACTGTTGAAGTTTTCCCAGCTGTGTTCACAGTGGGTGGTACTTTTGCAGCCGTGCAATTCTTGTCATCAAACTTCCTTGGACCCCAACTCCCTGACGTTTTGGCTTCATTGAGCAGTCTATTAGCGTTAACGTTACTGCTTAAAGTCTGGAAACCTAAGACGGAGTTTCATTTTCCCAACGAGAAAGCTCCAACAGCGAAAACGACTCAACAAAAAAAATCGGCCAATGGAGGGGTTTTCACAGCTTGGTTGCCATATCTCATTTTGAGTATTGTTATTATGCTTTGGAATGTCGATGCAATTAAAAAGGTCTTGACTCCTTTTGCGATCGTTATTAAACACTGGCCTGCTTTGGATAATGTCGTTTATAAAGTTGCACCACTTGTGGGCAAACCAACGCCAATTGCAGCTCTATTCTCCCTGAATCTTTTGAATGCTGGACCTGCTATTTTATTGGCCGCTTTTATCAGTATGTTTATTATTCGCATGTCCTTTGGAACTTGGCTTAAAACGTTAGGAGAAACGATCTACGAATTGCGTTATGCCTTGCTAACAATTTCAATCGTTGTAGGTCTTGGTCAATTATTTAACTCCTCTGGGATGAGCGCAACTCTCGGTTTAACCTTTGCTAAGATGGGTAGAATCTTCCCGTTCTTTGCTCCAGTTCTCGGTTGGTTGGGTGTGTTTTTAACAGGTAGTGATACATCATCCAACTTACTGTTTGGCGGACTCCAGAAAATTACTGCACAACAGATCGGGGTTAACCCAATTCTGACCGTTGCGGCAAACTCTTCTGGTGGAGTTATGGGTAAAATGATTTCTCCGCAATCCATTTCCGTGGGAACATCAGCCACTGGTTTAGTGGGACAAGAGGGTAAACTCTATGCGTTCACACTCAAGCACAGCTTATTTTTCCTCTTCATCATTATGGTCATAACTTATGTACAAGCCTATTTTGTACCGTGGATGATTCCTAAATAATTGGTTTTTGAATTAATTATTGGGATTAATACACTTTGATTTTGGGGAGCTTAAGGCGGTAGATGGTTTAATTAGCCATCTACCGCCTTTTTGGGTGCGCCACGCATGGCGATTAAGGATAGTTTGGTCATTTTAGGTTACCACACTGGACGTGTCTAATGTCGGATGCGCCAACCATGGCGTTCGGGTAAAACAGCTTAAAGTGTCTTAAAAAAGCATATTTGTTGTTTATAAAGGGAATAATGTCGTAATATAGTTAATTTAGAGTGAAAATATATAATGCAATGAAATATTAGAGTATTGAAGTATCTGCTAAATAGAGTTAGTATATAGCTAGGTGGTCAGACAATCAGTCCTAACACCCTCCGATAAAAATAATAGGGAGGTGAAAAAGAGGTTTGCTTCAGAAGCAAATTCAGGTTGCGTATTAGATGAGGCGAGATCATTGACTCATCTTGAATGAAAGGTGGAATTATCTATGCCATGGACACAGAACTATGCTGCTCTTGGAAATAGTCTTGGACTTACAGCGCTAGCAGTATCCCTTCCGATTTTTTACTTATTTTGGGCTCTTGCCATTAAACGCATGAAGGGGCATATTGCCGGAGTTACTACGCTCTTATTCACGATTATCGATGTTATGCTGGTTTACAAGATGCCATTTGAGGTTGCAATTTCCTCAAGTTTGCTCGGAATCCTAAATGGAATATTCCCCATTGCGTGGATTATTATAACCGCCGTTTTCCTTTATAATCTGGTAGTTGAAGCTGGGCAGTTTGATATCATCAAAAGTTCTATTGCTTCCTTGTCCGATGACCGCCGTATTCAAGCTCTTCTCATCGCGTTTTCTTTCGGAGCATTTTTAGAGGGGGCTGCCGGATTTGGAGCACCCGTAGCAATTTCTGCTGCGATCTTGATTGGACTTGGTTTTGAACCCCTTTATGCCGCGGGAATATGCTTGGTTGCTAATACCGCACCAGTTGCTTTCGGAGCAATCGGTGTTCCAGTTATTACTGCAGGAGCGGTAACCGGGGTTAGTGCTAACCTCATCGCTGCAGCTGTTGGACGTCAACTTCCGTTCCTTTCGGTTTTCGTACCCTTATACTTAATTATTCTTATAGCTGGTTGGAAAGGGGCTAAAGAAGTCCTTCCCGCTATTGCTGTCTCAGGAATCTCCTTCGCTGGTGCACAGTGGTGGTCCTCTAATTTCCTCGGACCCATGCTTCCGGATATCATTGCTTCATTATTTTCTCTCGTGTCTACAGTTATTTTGCTTAAATTATGGAAACCCAAAAACATCTGGCGCTTTCCAAGTGAGAAAGGCCAAAAGGTTGCTGAATATAAACAATATACTAGCGGTCAAATATTTAAAGCTTGGTCACCATTTATCGTCCTCACCCTCATGGTAGGTCTTTGGGGAACGAATACCTTAAAAGATTACGTTACTAAAAACCTCAAATGGTTCATAAATATCCCTCATTGGCCTGGTCTTGATGGCTTAGTATTAAAAACAATGCCGATTGTCAAAAAACCGACGATTTACGCAGCCAGTTACAAGTGGGATTTCTTTCTAGCTGCTGGGACCGCAATCTTGATTACCTGCATTATCACTATGTTGATTCTCAGAATTAGCCCGGCAAAAGCTGGTAAAGTTGCAGGGGAAACGCTGAAATCACTCATTTTCCCTATCACCACCATCGGTTCGGTACTTGGCTTCGCTTACATTGCCAACTACTCAGGTCTTTCTTATACTCTTGGTCTTTTGTTTGCCCAAACTGGTCATGCCTTCCCGTTCTTTGCTCCAATCCTAGGTTGGCTCGGCGTTTTCTTAACGGGTTCTGACACCTCTGCTAACGCACTGTTTGGTCAGTTACAACAAGTTACCGCCCATCAAATTGGGGTTAATCCGATCTTAACCATTGCGGCTAATAGCTCAGGAGGGGTTGTTGGGAAAATGATTTCGCCACAGTCCATTGCCGTAGCTGCAGCAGCAACAGGTTTAGTCGGTAGAGAGTCTGATCTCTTCCGTTTCACACTAAAGCATTCGCTCTTCCTCTTGCTTCTTATTTGTATCATGACGTTTGTTCAAGCTTATTTCCTCCCAGGCATGATGCCGACAATTGCAGGTATAATGCCAACAATTGCCTCGATCATACACTAAACTACACTATAGTTTAAGGGCAAAAGAAAAGTGGGAAGGGCAATATCACCCTTCCCACTTTTCATATTAAAATTAGAATAATTTTGTTATTGAAATTTCAGTCTAATTGGATTAATATAAGGTTAGGTGGTCTGACCGTCAGATAAATGATCAGATGTTTTTTAGGAGGTATAAGGATGTTAGCTCGTGAAGTGTTGCAAGAACTTGTTCAAGTGCTCGGTCGTGAAAATGTCCTCACAGAGCAAGAAGACTTATTAACGTATGCTTATGACGCAACGGCTGCGATGAAACATCATAAGCCGGATGCGGTGGTTTCGCCACTTTCCACGGAACAAGTTTCAGAAATCGTAAAAATTGCCATACGTTATAATGTACCTATTTATCCTCGTGGTTCTGGGACGAACCTAAGTGGGGGAACCATTCCCACTGAAGGGGGTATCGTTCTCTCAATGCTCAATCTTAATAAGATCTTGGAAGTAGACCAAGACAATCTTACGGCAACAGTTCAACCTGGTGTGATTATCCAGGCACTCAATGACGAAGCTGGTAAATATGGTTTAATCTATCCGCCGGATCCAGGTACGGTCACAACGGCGACTATGGGTGGCTCGGTATCAGAATGTTCGGGTGGATTGCGCGGTTTGAAATACGGTGTAACTAAACATTATATCATGGGTATAAAAGTGGTCCTAGCCAATGGGGAAGTCCTTCGTTGGGGAGGAAAAACGGTTAAAAATGTCACTGGGTATGATTTAGTAGCCCTCTTCACTGGGGCTGAAGGCACTCTGGGGATCATTACTGAAATCATTGTCAAACTAATTCCAGCTCCTGAGGCACGAAAAAGTATTTTGGCAATCTTTGATGACCTTGATAAAGCGGGGAAAGCCATCGCGGCCATTATTCGTAATAAGGTGATCCCGGCTACTCTGGAAATTATGGATAAGGACACCATTCAGACCGTAGAACACTTTGTGCATGCGGGACTCCCACTCGATGCCGAAGCGGTCCTCTTGTGCGAAGTCGATGGGTATAAAGAAGTTGTCGAAAGAGAAGCTGTTTTGGTGGAACGGATTTTGAAAGAAGAAGGGGCCGTTCAGGTCAATATTGCGAAAGATGATAAAGAACGCGATCTCCTGTGGCTGGCTCGACGCAGTGCACTTCCCGCTCTCGCTCAAAAGAGACCGACGACTGTACTCGAAGATGCGACTGTTCCACGCAGCAAGATTCCGGATATGCTTAAAGCGATTCGTAAAATTGCCGATAAATATAAGCTTCAAATTGCAACGTTTGGGCATGCCGGAGATGGGAATTTACATCCCACGATTTTGACGGATGAACGAGATTTGGAAGAAATGAAACGAGTTCACCTAGCAGTCGATGAGATTTTCCAAGTGGCTATTTCCTTAGGTGGAACCCTTTCGGGTGAACACGGGATCGGGATTGCTAAAATGAAATATCTTGATATGGAATTTGGAGAAGTCGGTGTAACGGCTTTGCGGCGTATTAAAGAAGCCCTGGATCCAAACTATGTGTTGAACCCTGGGAAGATAGTAAGGAGGGACTAATCGTGTCCGTATATGATTCACTGGATTCGATTACCGAAGAACTCCATAAATGTATGAAATGTGGAAACTGTCAAGCGGTATGTCCCATTTATAAAGAAACACGTCAAGAGGTTGGAGTAGCAAGGGGAAAGATTAGTTTAGCGGAATACATTCTTTCAGGAGAAATTGAAATGACTGAGGGAATGGCCGATCGTTTTTCACTTTGCACAACTTGCATGGCATGTAATAATAATTGTCCGTGCGGAGTTCGGTTTGATAAAATTATCCTGGCTGCTCGGGCAGAAGCTGTGCGCAAAAAAGGGTTGCATCCGGTAAAAAAGATCGCCTTCACCGCGTTAAAAATGCAGCGGATGTTCGATTTTGGGATGAAGACAGGAAGTATTTTCCAAGGCGTTGCCTTAAAGCACCTGCCGCATAAAAGCGACCGTATGGCGCGGATGCGCTTTGATATTGGGATTGGAACGGAAAAAGTATTCCCTATGTTAGCAAAAAAACCTTTGCGTTCCGAGTATCCTGAAGTCATTCGTGTCAAAAATCCAAAAATGAGAGTGGCCTTCTTCACGGGTTGCATGATTAATTACTTTTACACAGATATCGGAAAAGCAGTTGTCGAGGTGCTTACGGAAAACGATATTGAAGTCGTTATTCCGAGTGGACAAGGCTGCTGTGGAATTCCGGCCTCGGTCAATGGGGATGTTGTCTCTGCGCGTGCTTTGGCCAAACGTAATTTACGAGCGTTCGAGAAGAATGGAGCAGACGCCTTAGTTGTAGCTTGCTCTTCCGGAGGTACTGCCTGGAAACACGTCTTTAGTGAGTTGTTAGACAATGATCCAGAATTCAAAGGTTTGGCGGATAAGTGGGCTGGAAAGTCCTATGATATTTCGGAGTTCCTAATCCATAAAGTTCCCTTCAAAAAAGAAGGCTTGGGCAGAGTTTCACGTAAAGTTACGTATCATGACCCTTGCCACTTAAACCGTGGTCAGGGGATTAATAAAGAACCTCGAGAAATTTTAAAGAGTATTCCAGGTGTGGAATTGATTGAAATGAAAGAGCCGGGCCGTTGTTGTGGAATGGCGGGATCCTTTAGCCTAGTGCACCCAGATCTCTCCGTTCAGATTTCTGACCGTAAAACAGCCGATATTGCTCAGACTCATACGGATACGGTAGCAACAGGCTGTCCAGCATGTCGCTTGCAACTGCAAAGTGGCGTAGAAAATGTGGGAATACAGGAACAAGTAGTTCACACGATTCAGATTCTGGCAGAATCGTATCGTGCAGGTAAGAAGGAATTAAAACGTTCTTAAGTGGAAAGGCTGTTCTAAATGGAAACGCTTCTGTTAGTAAGTGTTTCCATTTTTCTTAAAAAACTAAATATTATTGGGTTTTGATCATGTGATATGTTACACTAGGAAGGTAACAAAGGGTTAAGATTCAGAAGGAGTGACACAGGAGAATGTTAAAACCCATTAAAACACGGAAAATCTATGAACAGATTGTTGATCAAATTGGTCAACTTGTTGCCGAAGGGCAACTAAAACCAGGCGACAGGTTGCCTTCAGAGCGGGAACTCGTTGAGCGTTTTCAAGTGAGTCGGGCCTCCATTCGCGAAGCCATCAGTGCCTTGGAGATGATGGGACTGATCGAAGTGCGTTCGGGTGAAGGAACCTACATCAGAGAGGTTAACATTGACTCAGTCGTTGCACCCCTTGCCTGGATGCTCTTTATAGAAAAAGATACGGACTTGGAACTATATGAAGCTCGCAAGGTTCTAGAGGTTCAGGGTGCTGGGTTAGCGGCAGTGAGAGCTGAAGAAGATGAGATCAACGATATGTTTGAAGCCTTAGAAATCATGCGCATAGACCTTCAAAAGCATTCCTTGGGGGAAGAAGCAGATCACCAATTCCATTATGCCATCGCTAGGGGAACCCATAATAAGATTCTCTTTCGCCTAATGACCACGATCTCAGACACTATGCGTAAGACGTTGAAATCCAGTCGAAGTAAGCTCTACGAAGATAAAGATTCGCCAGAAAGATTATATAGAGAGCATTTTTTAATTTATGAGGCCATTAAGAATCATGATGAGGAAAAGGCTCAGAAGCTCATGTTAGCCCACTTAGTAGGGGTGGAAAATCAACTGGCCAAATATCTCCTGGCTAACATTGAAAAAGCAGAAAGTAAATAGTTCTGGCAAAGTAAAAATAGTGAGGATAAGAATATGACATGCCAAATTGTCTATCACAACGGAAACTGTCTCAACACCAAAAAACCGTTTGCCCGTGCTTGCACATTGTGCATAGAGAGTTGTCCACACCAAGCAATTTCGGACTATCGCCAATTGGACACTAAACTTTGCACAGAATGTGGAGCCTGCATGGCCGTGTGCCCGAGTGACGGCTTTGTAGACCAGTCGATGGATCAACTCCATGATTATCTTCTAGGGGCTGAAAAAATCGTATTAAATTGCCCACAGGCTATTCCCGGTGGTTTTGAGATACCTTGTATAGGGATTCTGGATAGAGATGGCTGGATGACCCTTATGCTCCAGGCAAGGGAAAAATCCGTAACGATTATGACAGGAGTTTGCGCTGAATGCGAGGATCGTCAAGCCTGTTCTGCCAGTGTTCAGACTTTTAAACAGGTTCATGGAGACTGGCCAGACCATGCAAGCGTACGCATACAAGTGCGACCGGAGGAAGATACCGCGGCGTCTGAGGCAGTAGCGGGGTCTAAGCCTGTTGGGCGACGTGTGGAGATGACGGGTTGGCGACAAAGAGGCATGAAGAAAATCGAGGCATGGCTGCCCAACTTGACTGCCGATGAGACGTATTCCATACCACGATCACGTCAGCGACTCCTTGAAGTTCTGGAAAAAACTTTGGAAGAGAAAATTCCGTTTCAGGCGCTAAGTGTTGCTGATACGTGTACTAATTGTGGAGTATGTGTAGCAATTTGCCCACAGGGGGCGTTACAGAAGCGTGAAGAAATGAGCCCAGTAAGCGAAGACGCAGAAAAAGAAGATAAAATCATGTCACTGCGCCTCATTCTGGAACCACAGAAATGTGTGCATTGTGGTCGTTGTGTGGAAATTTGCCGACCTTTGGCTTTGTCCTTTAGTACTAAGCGGTTGTCCTATCGTCTTCTGACGGGTAAGATATTACTTCACGAGGGAAGTCCGAAGTATTGCAGTCGGTGTGGCAAACGAATTTTTGATAACTCAGATTTATGTTTAGCCTGTTCGACCAGTGATCCGGGTAGTGGTAACTCCTTTTTCCAGTAGAGGGCCTTCCCAACCTAAGAGACGAAATAGATAAGGGGCTCCAAAGGATGTCCATAACCCGCCTAACGTGAGAACCGGCAAATAAACCCAAAGATAGTGTTGGGTTAACGGGTGCCAGAGCCAGACCCAAAGCCCCAGCAGAGTGAGTCCAACCAGTGTTTTAGAGAGAGATTGGACAAAACGTGTGCGCTCTCGATAATCCAACAAGGAATCCTCTAGAAAGTATCCGCCTGTAAAACCGATGACAAAGCCGACCATTTGCCACCCCTCACGAGTGTGATATACCAGTAATAATAACAGAGGGAGGGCGGTGGAGAGGAGGAGTTTGGTGGATAGCGAAAATGGGAGTTTAAACAGGGTTTCATCAAGACGTTGAAACCCTAAAACCATGAGGGCGCCGAATAAAAACCCGCCTATGACGTCCCCCGGCCAGTGCACGCCTAAGTAAAGTCTTGAAAAGCCAATCCCTACAACCAGGAGAAAGCCAATTCCTAGCCAACGTTTTTGCTTGCGCCAGCGCAACCATAGATAGGGGTAAAACGTAGCTGCTCCTTGACTATGTCCGCTTGGGAAGGAATTCCCAGTAGCAGATGACAGATATATAGAGCGGATACCTGGTTGGCCGATCGGGCGCTGGGTGTGAAAGAAACCTTTTAGAAAACCGTTAAAAGCCATGGAGGTCAGGAATAAAACGGCTAGTCTAAAACCAAATCGTTTGTCTACATTCCAAAAAAGAACCGCAATTAAGAGAATGTAAGTTGGTTCGCTTCCTAAGAAGCTAAGCATGATGAAAAAAGCATCTAGGCTTGGATTGTGAAAGGATTGAATCGCCTGATAAAAGGCTAGCGTCATCTTACGAGTTTCCAGTCTTAGGCATGGTGACCACCGCAATCGCAGTGGGCACTGTTTTTGT
>JAJYAS010000723.1 GCA_021779415.1 Bacillota bacterium | reverse complement strand
TACGAATCTCCGATTGTAAGGCTGCGTTTATTTAATGCCTACGGTCCTGGAGAGTACTACCACTCCTACCGTAGTGTTGTTTGTCTCTTTATCTATCGAGCGTTACAAGGTATTCCTTATGAGGTTTATGAAGGGTATTACCGTGTCTTCATGTATGTCGATGATCTAATTCCAACCATAGCTAATGTAGCAAATAATTTTAAGCCTGGTGAAGTTTATAACATCGGGGGAACAGAATACCGGAGTGTCAAGAGTTTAAGTGAATTAGTACTAAGGTATACAGAGGGTGATCCAAGATTAGTCAAGTATCTTCCAGAGGACAAACACAATACGGTTAGTAAACGCCCAGATATAAGTAAAGCCAAAGCTGACCTAGGACATGATCCAAAGGTTCTGCTCGAAGAAGGATTACCCATTACCGTTAAGTGGATGAAAACAGTATATCCCATAGCTAAGCCTAATTAACTTCGTATATGTAAGAGCACCATATGAAGTGAGTTTCCTAAAAGGAGGGCTGCAAATGTTAATGCCCAAAGTGAGTGTCGTTATCCCGACGTACAATCACGCACGTTATCTCCCTTATGCCCTGGATAGCGTTATAAATCAGAGTTATCCAAATCTGGAGGTTTTCGTCATTGATGATGGCTCCTCGGATGGAACGGCCAACCTCATAAAGCCGTACGGTTCAAAGATTAACTATGTCTATAAAGAAAATGGGGGAACACCCAGCGCTTTAAATCTTGGGTTGTCCCTTGTAACGGGTGAATACGTTTGCTGGTTAAGTGCAGATGATGCGCTAATAAGGGACAAAGTCTCTAAACAGGTGGCACTCATGGAACGTGATCCAAGTTTGGGTTTTAGTTACACGAGTTTTGTAGTGATTGATGCCAACGGCGTAAAGCAGTATGACGTTAATTCAGCTTATTATTCCAACAAGCAGGAAATGGTAACGAAGCTTATGGAGGGCTGCTTTATTAACGGGTCTTCTGTGATGATGAGAAGTTCTGCTTTAACGATTGTTGGATATTTCGACGAAAGTTTGCCTCAAGCCCATGATTATGATTTATGGTTTCGCTTTCTGCGGCATTATTCTTGCGGATTTTTAGGGGAACCGCTGCTGGCTTATCGTTGGCATGGTGAAAATATGAGTCGCAATCCCATCGAAGCGTGTTCTTTGATTGTGCAAGAACGAGCTAAACGGCTATTTCCCGAGTGGTTGTAAAATAATCAATATTTTGTTTCATAAAAAGCGGAGAGACTTCTATACTTCTAGAAGCCTCCGCTTGGGAAATAACCTAAATTAGAACAATGCTTCAATTTATCGAGTGGGGCAAGAGGTAAGGAGGCGAAGTAATGGCTTTATTAACAACCGGATGGATCGAGAATACTGAAGTTTTAGGAGTAAGACCAAGTTCAACGCTCGCAGTAAGAATTAATAACACCGAGCCAGTCAATGCAGCCGTACGAATTAATGGATTCTATTGGAATGGAACAAATAAGATAGAGTACGTTTTGGATTTGTTGACTCTGGCACCTAAAGAAATTGCCTACAGCGATTATTACGCAAAGTTTGACAATTTTGAGTTTCAGGTTATCACTAATACTGATGCTATAGAAATCTCAGCTTATGGAAAAGATGCTGCAGGAAATAGGAGCGTAAGTTATAGTATGCTTCCAGCAGAACTTTTTCAAATGGGTATGGACGGAATATCAGGGGCTCCCGGAAAATCGATTCCATCTGCACTTAACCGAATTTACATTCCAAACTCGGGGAGTAACCAGGTTACAGTTATTGACGAAACGACTAATTCCCTTATGGGAGACGTAATTGTTGGTGCGGGGCCTTTCGGCATAGGAGTGAATCCTCTTACGAACCGAATTTATGTAGTTAACTTTGTCAGTAATAATGTCTCAGTGATTGACGGAAATACTAATACGCTGATCACCACCATCATTGTGGGTACCAACCCGGTAGGTGTGGGTGTCAATCCTAATACAAACCGAATTTATGTTACAAATCGAGGTAGTCACAATATCTCGGTTATTGATGGATTTACTCACGTCGTCATTGCAACTATCTTGGTTGGCACGTCTCCAGAAGGATTAACGATAAATTCGGCAACAAACCGAATCTATATTACGAATCACGGCAGTAATACTGTCTCGGTTATCAATGGAAGCACCCATACGGTTATAGCCACTGTCGATGTTCAAGTATAGAAGGGAAGTCATGTCATGAAGATTATGACAATATTAGGAACACGTCCGGAAATCATTCGCTTAAGTCGGATCATTCCTCTCTTAGATGAACTATGTGAACATACTCTCGTGCATACCGGTCAGAATTTTGACCGAACATTAAATGAGATATTTTTTTCTGATCTAAAGTTGCGGTCTGCGGATTACTTGCTTGATTGTCAGGGTTCGAGTTTAATGGGGCAAATTGGTGAGATTCTTCACAAGTGTGAACAGGTCATGAGCCAAGAAAAACCTGACCGACTGCTTATCTTAGGGGATACCAACAGCGCTTTGGCAGCGATGGCTGCTAAACGGCTGCGAATTCCGGTATACCATATGGAGGCAGGTAATCGTTGTTATGATGACCGAGTACCAGAGGAAATTAATCGTCGAGTAGTTGATCATTGCAGCGATATATTACTGCCTTACACGGAACGGAGCAGAGCTAATTTAATTAGGGAAGGGATTGAAGGGCAACGCATTTATGTAACGGGTAACCCTATTGGGGAAGTTTTAACCTATTACGCCGATAGGATTGCCCAAAGTCAGGCCCTGAAAGCTATGAACGTAACCAGTCAAGGTTATTTTCTAGTGACCTTACATCGAGCCGAAAATGTTGATGACGAGGAACGTTTGGCAAAATTCATAATTGCTTTTCATAGGTTATCTAAAGAATACAGCTTACCTCTTATCTGCAGTCTTCATCCTCGCACTCGTTCTCAGTTGATCG
>JAJYAS010000722.1 GCA_021779415.1 Bacillota bacterium | reverse complement strand
GAGCTTAGGTTGACCTAGCAAACCAGCAACTGCTCCAACCAAGGTTGTATTAACAATCCGTCCTAGCTTATTATCGTGAGCTACTGCCATTGCATCTATGGTAACAATCCGAAACTTTCCTAAACCGGTGAAATGTTCGGGGGGTTGCGCTGAGTTGATTAAGACGAAAGTATTTTCTGTTGCACCTCTTAATAGCACATCATTAAGTAGACTGGGATCGAAGCAGACTATAACATCTGGCTTTTCAATGTTACAGCGCAAGCGGATGGGATGGTTATCAACTCGAATGAAAGAACTGACTGCTGTACCCCGTCTAGCCCCTCCATAAGTGGCGTAGGCTTGGACATATTTGCCTTCTCGGAAAAATACGTTAGCTAAAATATCCCCCGCCATTTGTGCCCCTTGACCGCCACGTCCCTGAATAATGAATTGCAGCAAACTCTACACCTCCTTCAGTTTTAAATCCAAACTTATCTATTGCAAGATAACTTCCAACTTTTTCAATTTACTAGAATTTATCCTTAAAGGACCTAATTTTGAGCGTCAACGGTATAATTTGTATATCATCCTTACAAAGGACGGTTTTGTCGTGAAAACCCCTAAATAATTTGTTTGATGGTAGATATATGAACCAACGTGTACTTGTTCTTTTAAAGCCCCCCCACTTACCAGAAGTGGGGGGCTTGGTACTTAGATAAATTTACGTATAGGGGAGGAATTACCCTTGCTGATCTTTGTTTTGCAGTGCAGTCAACACTCTCTCCGGAGACATCGGCAATTCTTTGAATCGGATCCCAATGGCATTGTAAACAGCATTTGCAACAGCTGCTGCTGTAGCCACTAACCCAGACTCTCCTACACTCTTGGCCCCAAAAGGTCCAGTATCACAAGCTGCTTGTACCAGAATTGTTTCAATTGGCGGCATGTCTACAGCCGTCAGAATTTTATAATCCGAAAAATTAGGGTTTAGAGGCTTGCCTGTTTCCTGGTCATAACGATACTCCTCCGTTAGGGCGTACCCTATTCCCTGCTGAATTGCTCCCTCGATTTGACCCTCGACAACCGCAGGATTAATAGCCGTACCGACATCATGAGCAGCCACCACTCTGAGAACTTCTATTATTCCGGTCTCAGTATCGACTTCTACTTCGACAAACTGGGCTGCGTACACGGGTGGATTACCTGGCGGCTCTTCACTTACTGCCCCAATTATTTGATGACCGTGGCTACCAAAATGAGCAAAGTGTGACACTTCTGCTATACTCAAAGATTTAGCAAGTTCTTCAGAGGAATCATTACTTACCCAGACTCTACCATCCTTCACAACGAGTTCTTCAACTGGAGTCTCCAACATTTCAGCTGCCATTTCTAATAATTTTCGTTTGGCCATTGTCGCGGCATTCTTGACAGCATTTCCACCAGAATAAGTTTGGCGACTGGCATGGCTGCCAATATCAAACCCAGCTACATCAGTATCGGCTGTTTTGGTAATCATCACATCCTTAAAAGGAATTCCAAGTTCTTCGGAGGCAATCTGGCTTAAGGATGTACCAGCACCTTGCCCGCAATCAGAATTACTATAAATCAAATTGGCAGACCCATCTTCATTAATCTTAATCATGGCAGCCGACGTTTCGTGAAGCATAGGGCGAGCCCCGCTTACATGCATCATGTAGCCCATACCGACACCACGTTTTTTGCTTCCTTGACTACCACTTCCCATTCCACTATTACTTCTCTTCTCAGTCCATTTAATGGCCTTTGCCCCGCTAGAGATACATTCTTCAAAACCACAACTTTCTATAACCCAACCGCTCCACATCCAAACCTCTCCAGCGCAGGGATGATTTTTAAGTCTCAGCTCCAGTGGATCTATACCCAATTTTTCGGCAATATCGTCCAACTGTGATTCTACGGCAAACACCACCTGAGGGTTTCCATAACCGCGGAAAGCACCACATTGTGTTGCATTTGTATAGACAGAATAGTTATCTACTTTTATGTTGGGAGACTTATACATGGCCAAAAACCAACCGGCCACGGGTCCGGCAAACGATGGCGTGTGGGTTGCATACGCACCACCGTCGATATAAGAGGTTAACTGACGTGCTGTAAAAGTACCATCTTTTTTGACGCCTGTTTTGATAGTCATAGTTATCGGATGTCTGGATTCTGTCGCCAAAAAGGCCTCTTCCCTCGTATACTTAAGCATGACCGGTTTTCCAACCTTCATTGCCAACAAAGCGGCAATGGGTTCATTAACCACACCTAAACGACTACCAAATGCTCCTCCCACCGGTGGCTTTATGACTCGAACCTGTCCAGTCTTTAATCCTAAAGCATGCGCGGTAATACTCCGAACCAAATGGGGCATTTGAGTCGAAGTCCAGATCGTTATACGCCCGTCTTTGTCGGGTGCCGCCATAGAAACTCCACAGGGTTCCAAACTCACTTGGTTGACCTTTGGCACGTAATAAGTGTCTTCAAAGACAAAATCTGCCTCGCTAAAGCCTGCCTCAACATCTCCTATAACAACAGGCGTGTGTCCATATGTGTTTTTTTCAGCCTCATGGATTAAGACCGCCCCTTCTGCCATGGCCCTTTCAATATTCATTAAGGCTGGCAAAACCTCATACTCTACTTCAATAAGTTTCAAGGCTTGGTTAGCAGTATCTTCATCAACTGCCGCTACTGCAGCGATTCCGTCCCCGACATAGCGAGCCTTATTTGTGAGGATATATTGATCCTCAACTAAAATCGCCCCCGGAGAAGGAGGAAAACCCGCGCTATTCCACAAAATCTTTGGTGTATCCTCATAAGTTAAGACAACCTTTACTCCCGGCAATTGCTTAGCTTTTGATGTATCGATACTAATAACCTTAGCGTGAGCGTAAGGACTACGCAACACTTTACCAATTAACATATGGGGCAACACCATATCACCAGTGTATAAAGCACTTCCACTAACTTTT
>JAJYAS010000721.1 GCA_021779415.1 Bacillota bacterium | reverse complement strand
CGACCTAATTGTTACATGTACCAGCTTGCATAGCCGCAATCGCCGCGCAGGTGTTGCACTTGGACAAGGTAAGCCTTTGGAAATAGTCCTTAAAGATGTCGGCATGGTAGTTGAAGGGGTTAGGGCTGCCCGTGTTGCTTATCAGCTTAGTAAGGAGAAAAATGTCTCGATGCCTATCACAGAACAAGCCTACAAAGTTCTTTTTGAAGGAGCTGATCCACAAGCGGCAGTGGTCGATTTAATGTCACGTGGAAAACGCCATGAACTTGAAGAAGTTGTGGAGATGAGTTGGTTAAGATAGTATACATATTTTAAGGTTAAGCTTCATAAACGTAGAAGAGGTTCTTGAAAAGCCTTTTCTGCGTTTTTTTTGTTGTACTAGCCAGATGACAGACTGACAGAAATAGTGCATTTTGGAATATTAAGTACAACTAAAGCGACCGCAGGCGCCTGGAAGGCTTGGCGCTAGCCAAGTTTTCTATATGTAGTCATATTTACCCAAAAGAGCCAATATACTTATACTGCTTAACGTGCTAGTCCGGTTATTGGGAATCCACGGGTTACAGGGAGGTGGAAGGGGAGATAAGGTGGAGGCCCTTCCCCAAATTTTGGGACAGCACTCAAAAGGGAGGGAAATTACTAATGGAAAAAGTAGACATTTTTAGGGATATCGCTGAACGCACAGGGGGCGATATCTACCTCGGTGTCGTCGGGCCAGTCCGTACAGGAAAGTCCACCTTTATCAAACGATTCATGGACCTCCTAGTCTTGCCCAACATCCTAGATGCATTTGAGCGGGAACGGGCCAAAGATGAACTTCCTCAAAGTGGAACAGGAAGAACCATTACGACGACTGAACCTAAGTTTATTCCATCAGAATCTGTGGAAATCGTTGTCAAAGACTCAATCCACATGAATGTCCGTTTGGTCGATTGTGTAGGCTACAGTGTAGAAGGTGCTTTAGGGTACGAAGCTGAAGACGGTGAGGAGCCACGCATGATGAAAACATCTTGGAGTGACGAACCCATGTCGTTCCAGGATGCAGCCGAAATGGGCACTCGCAAAGTCATTACCGACCATGCGACGATTGGGATCGTCGTCACAACGGATGGATCTATTACAGATATTCCACGGGAATCCTATCTTGATTCCGAAGAACGTGTCATTACCGAACTCCGTCAACTGGGAAAACCATTTGTGGTGGTCTTAAATACGACTCGTCCTTATGCAGATAACACACAAGAATTGAGTCGTGCTCTTGAAGAAAGATATGGTATACCTGTTATACCTGTAAATTGTCTGGAAATGAGCCAAGAAGATATCACGCAAATTCTCGAAGAAGTATTGTATGAGTTCCCTGTCGCTGAGGTCAATATTGATCTTCCCAAATGGGTCGAGGAACTGGATCCCATTCATCCGGTTCGGGCCGCTTTTGAAGATACCGTACGAAAAGCGATTGACGGTGTTCGGCGTCTGAGAGATATCGACCAAGCCTTAGATGTTTTAGTCGAATGTCAATATGCACAAGATGTTCTTCTCAAAGAGATGAACTTAGGTAATGGTATTGCTAATGTAGAAATTACCGCAATCGATGGACTCTTTAAAACTGTTCTGCAGGATTTCACGGGGATTGAAATTGAAGGAGATCATTCTTTGCTTCGTTTAGTCTTAGACTATAGCAAAGGTAAAAAAGAATGGGATAAATTGTCCGCAGCCATTGAAGAAGTCCGAGTCAACGGGTATGGCGTTGTTACTCCTCAACTGGAGGAAATGTTCCTGGAAGAACCTGAATTAGTAAAACAAGGGGGGCATTATGGAATTAAGCTCAAGGCCAGTGCTCCATCATTGCATATTATCAGAGCGGATGTTACCACAGAAATCACCCCATTAATCGGAACGGAAAGGCAAGCTGAAGAACTGGTCAAGTATATGCTGGATGAGTTTGAAAGCGATCCTAAGAAGGTCTGGGAATCAAATATTTTTGGTAAATCATTACATGATTTGGTCCGCGAAGGTATCCAAAATAAACTTTACAAAATGCCGGAAAACGCGCAACATAAACTCCAAGACACCTTACAGCGGATTGTTAATGATGGTAGCGGAGGGCTAATCTGCATTATCATTTAGTACTCCCCATTAGACATCAGACTATTAAATATTGAATAACAGCTAGAAACCAATCAGATTGGTTTAAAAGAACGCATGGAGACGCTGAGTAGTAGCGGAATCCGGCGTTCTTTTTTGTGCAAAATTATAAAATATAAATGATAAATAATATATGCATTTGTGCATATAAGCGTTGTAATATTCTGATTAATGAGATAGTATGATTAAAAACATAAGGGTTTAATGCGAAAATGCAAAACAGTAGAGAGGGATCGTCAGCAAAAATAGTGCCTATATAGCAAAGAGACACTACCAAAAACTATCTAAAAATTATTATTATTATAATGCTTGAATATGCAGATTGGGTAATATATGCATTTGTACATAATTAGTAATATCGTGATTCCTCATAAACTAATTTCCTAGAATAGGTATGAGAAATCTCTAAATCTTCATGAGAGGAGGTGAAATAGGTGGCAAACTTAGTTTCGCCGATGGCAGGAAATGTCTGGAAGATCAATGTAGCGGTTGGGGACGTGGTGGAAATGCAACCTGCTTGCTAAGATATTTACTCAAGCCACTCACACTCGAAGTGGGCGTCCCAAGACTAAGAAGATGAGAAGGGGGATACGGTTTATGTATAGAAAACAATCAGCCTTGCGACCTTATTTTGAAAAGATGTCGGATATCGGAAAACCCTTAAGTGACGGTGAACTAAAACGTACGGAAGATAACCTTCAATTAATTCAAGAACAAGAGAATATAATTTTAAACGCTGTCGAAACGGTTAAAAATGCTGGGACTCCCTCTGAAACAATAAGAAAAAGAGGCCAGATGACGGTTTGGGATAGACTGGAGTATTTAGTGGA
>JAJYAS010000720.1 GCA_021779415.1 Bacillota bacterium | reverse complement strand
AATCAGTACCCTATTATTTTTCGACGAGAATAATATTTCTCTGTCCTGGCTAATCACAGGACAAGGGCCGCAAAAAATAAACGTGGTGGAAGAACCGCCAAACGGATCGGCGACGAACACGACGGCCAAAGGGGGAATAATAGAAGAGTGGATTCAGGACGTGCGAAAAAAGGAAGGCGGAGACGGTAGGATCGTGATGGAGCTGTCAATACAGGTGAAAGAATTCCGGGAATGGTATCAAGAGAAAAAGAGCCAAAGCGATGTTGAGGCAGACGATACGCCTAGTAAAATGGTAGCATAAGCAGAAAGCAAATGCAAAATTGGCCAACTATAGACCATACCGCTAAACTCATTAGAGGACACAGCTATGGAATTTATAGAACTAATAGCCAAGTTAGCATTTATCTTAATGACAACAATAGCGGTTGTTGGCTGGCTGATTTGGCTATTCAATAGAAAAACAGAATGGCAGAACACCTACCAAGAAAAAGAACTTTCTCAAGAAGAGAAGGCAAAGACATTCTTTAGGAAAAACCAAGAAAAGAATGAGAACAAACGTAAACGCTCAAACGACAAATTCAATTTGTTGGTGGTGGTCGATAAGCTCAAATCCCCAACATCATTAATAACAGCAATAGCCTTATCAATAATTATCTATAGTCCAATAATGCATCAAGGTCAAAAAATAATTTCTTATGCAATTAACAAAAAAGACGATGACAATGTAATAATCAAAAGAGGAACAGGCATAAAATCGCCGAGACAGAACGTTGAGAGAATCACTAAAGATAACACAAATACAAGAAAACTAGAATGGTCAGAAGGAAACGAGAATATATACAGTTGGAAGGATTACAGCGGAGTGGTTCATTTCAACAATCAAAAAATGATTGCCCAAAAAACACTTAATAATGATGAAACAGCAGAAACAAAAGTAAGAATAATAAATAACTCTATCCTGATTCCAGTAGCGATAGAAAACAACGGCAGACAAATACAAATAAATATGCTACTGGATACTGGTTGCAGCCAAACGTTAATACACTATTCAGCAGTACAACTGATTAGCCCAAATATAATAGGACAAGTAGGAACATTTATAGCAGACGGAAGAATGATACCAAACTCGTTAGTGCAAGTAGATGCAATAAAGGTTGGGCCTTTTAGGGAAGAAAACTTTGTAATGCAAACAACAAACGTACAAAATGAAAACCTACTGCCATACAACGGACTACTCGGAATGGCGTTTCTAAAAAAACACCCCTTCCAGATCGACACGCAGAGACAGGTTATCCGGTGGCTATAGGTAGCAATACAACGAAATAGAGAAAAAACAATGAGCGAAACATTCTCAAACGTATGGGACGCCCTGGAAGACGACCAGGCGGAACGGGAAACCCTAAAAATAAAAAGTCGCCTCATGATGGACATTGAACGGCGGATCAAGACTCAAGGACTTACCCAAATAAAAGCTGCAAGACTTCTAGGCGTCTCTCAGCCTAGGATAAGTGATTTGGTCAACGGAAAGCTTGATCGATTCACAATAGATATGCTCATAACCATGCTGGCTAAACTTGGCCGATAAAAATAGGACAAAAAAAAGGCCTCGCACAAATGCGAAGCCTTTTTAAAAAACAGACACCATACTAAGATTGCTCTCTCTTAAGTATGGTGGCCACCGAAGTGGACTTGAAGCCCGATGCCGTCGCAGAGCGGGTACAAATTAAAGTTAACATCTTAACCCTACCCTGTCAAGTGAGAGAGACCAATCGCATGTAAAACACATTCCTGTATTTTTCTTAAATCAAATTTGTCAATAATCCTAATATCATATTGCCTGGAACCATTGCTTGTTTTGCCCTTCCTGGGAAGAAATAATCGTGAAAATGATACAGTGGCAAACATATCTGCTTTTACCCACATAACAGTTGAATCATAAGGTTTTGGCAAAGGAGGATCAACAACCAATTTGTAATGATATGGCATTGGAGGTTCAGGAATAGTTGTGCTCAATGGGACAACTGTACAAAGATTGCTTCGAGTCCTAAATCGTGGTGATATTACAATTACTGGCCTCCTTTTGACCATTTCTGGAGAAACAAAACCATGATAATCACAAATAACAATAGTCCCGATATTTGGATGGTAAGTTAGCGACATAGTAACCTCTTGATATTCTATAATAAACGTTAACGTGCAGAAAAAAAATATAAAATTTGCTTTAATAGTAAATATTCTCGGCTTATAATAAATAAAGTATTTGCTCGCGTAGCCGAGGATTTAATGATCGATAAAAGCTAATTTATAATTGCAATTATAATAACCGCATTAATATTTATTATATATTATTATTTTTGTTTTCATTTTTAATGACGGCATATTATATAAATTTTACCGCCGTGTCTTCATATGCGGCAAACTACAACGAGCATGCCACAGCCATGGAACTCATACGCCAAAGGAGGGTGGCGGTGGCGGACATGATAACTCACCGCCTGCCCCTCGCGGAAACCGCCCTTGGTTTTAAACTTGTCGAGGAAGCCCGGGATTCGCTAAAAGTGATCATTGAGCCATAAAGGCATTAGGCATATTACCGATAAGGAGGAATATAAAATGGAATGGGGACTGAAGAACCGGCTGTCACGCATCATCAAGCCCGATGGGAGGACGGTGATGCTCGCCGTGGACCATGGGTACTTCCTCGGGCCCACATCGGGGCTGGAGAATGCGGCAAAGACCATAAAACCCATCCTGAACTTTGCCGATGCGCTGATGCAGGAACTGCTGCATACTCCGCCGGCGTTGCGTACATCCTATGCCGAAGCTTTTCAACGGCACGCTGGGGTTTGTCCCTTCACCAGTACCGACCAAGAGCTCATCACCATTGCACAGAAATCATCCGGGGGCTCGTCCGCCGCGGCGGACTCGACCGCCAGCCACCCCGCATCGTCCTGGAGTCGCGATGAGTTGCTGAAT
>JAJYAS010000719.1 GCA_021779415.1 Bacillota bacterium | reverse complement strand
CCATAAAAATCAGCTAAGAGAGCCATTTTAGCCAGTTTATCCATCTCAACCCCCTGTAAAGTATTATTACTTTACAACCGAATTCTAGACTAAATCTCAGGGTTTGTCAAGTAGGGGCAATTCATAAATTGCTCTTACAATTTATGAATTGCCCCTAGGATACAGTAAATAACCCCTACTTCAATTCTGCAGAAATCCGTTTGGCCCGAGTTTCAGCTTCTCTGCAAACGTTTTTAACATCCATCGTTAAAAGTTTTCGTTCTTCCATAAGAAATTTTCCATCGACCATCACCGTACGGACATCTCCAGCATGAGCAACATACACTAGATGCGCCGGAATTGAAAACCGAGGATAGAAATGTGGTTGATCCATGTCAATGCTGATCAAATCTGCCTTAAAACCGGGTGCGAGCATCCCAACGTCTTCCAGACCCAGGGTTTGCGCCCCACCAACGGTCGCCATTTCTAACACTTCATACGCTGGAAATACAGTAGAATCAACTCTTAGTTTTTGCTGAAAGGCAGCGGATCTCATCTCCCCAAAAAGATCGAGATTGTTATTACTCGAAGCACCGTCTGTGCCCAGCCCTATAACAACTCCTGCTGCTCGCAACTCTGGAATTGGGGCAGTCCCACTGTTCAGTTTCATGTTGCTTTCTGGATTATGCGCTACACAAACGTGCCAGCGAGCTAAAATTTCCTGATCTTCCGGAGTCAAGTGGACACAGTGAGCTGCCACTACGTGCCCTCCGAAAATCCCTAGTCCTTCGAGCCACTGTACAGGGGTTTTTCCATATTGATTTTGTATAATTTCTATCTCATCTCGAGTCTCGGCTACATGAATATGAATGCCGACACCCAGTCGATCTGCTTCTGCCTTCACACGTTGGAGGTATTCTCCTGAGCAAGTATAGGGTGCATGGGGACCGAACATAACCTTCACTCGCCCATCACCCGCTCCGTGGTATCGCTTGACTAAATCAAGGCTTTCCTGTAACGCAAGATTTCCATTAGGTCCATTCCCGATCATTCCCCGAGAAAGGACGGCACGTGTACCAGCGTGCAGTACTGCTTCCGCCACTTGATCCATAGAAGCATACATATCCAGCATTGTGGTCGTTCCAGAGCGAATCATTTCACAAAGAGCTAAGGCAGTCCCCCAATAAATATCTTCATCAGTTAACTTATCTTCGAAAGGCCAAACCTTCTCATTGAGCCAAGGCATAAGTGGTAGATCGTCAGCATAGCTCCTGAGTAAGGTCATTGCAGCATGAGTATGGGTGTTAATCAAACCAGGCATCACCACATCATCCGGCAAATCCAGAATACGATCCGGCGCAAATCCCAGTGGTGCTGAACCACGTTCCCCTACTGAGATAATTCTTTCACCATCGATAGCAATTTCTCCTTGAGGATAAAATTGGTCTGGTCCGGTCATGGGCAAAACCATAGCCCGAATTAATAGTTTAGACATAGCTCCATCTCCTTAAGGACGTACCATTAATTTCAAAAGATTGACTGAATAAGGGGCAACAACAATCCCTTTTTCAGTGATGATCCCCGTAATATATTTTGCGGGTGTGACATCAAATGCCGGATTATAGACATTGACCTCCCCAGGAGCAATGGCTACCCCACAAAACTCTTGTATTTCTTTAGCTGGTCTTTGTTCTATAGGGATTTCTTGACCAGTGGCCACTTTTAAATCGATGGTTGAAGTGGGAGCAGCCACATAAAAAGGAATGCCATGAGCCTGCGCCAAAACGGCTACGGAATAAGTTCCGATTTTATTCGCCGTGTCACCATTCGCCGCGATTCGATCTGCGCCTACAATTACGAGGTCAACCTTACCCTGCTGCATTAAGTAGCCTGCCATATTATCCGCAATTAAAGTTACCGGGATTTTGTCTCTATGAAGCTCTAAAGCAGTTAAACGTGCCCCTTGCATATAGGGCCGTGTTTCATCCGCATAGACATGGATCTCCTTACCAGCTTCATGAGCCTTTCGAACTACGCCCAAGGCAGTTCCATATTCTACAGTTGCTAAAGCTCCTGCATTACAGTGGGTCAATATATTAGCCTTCTCAGGAACAATCTCATTGCCATATTCTCCAATTAGGCGATTCATTCGACGATCATCTTCGGCAATACGATGCGCTTCCTCAAGTAAAACTCGCCGCACCTCATCCAAATCTTCGATATCCCAGCATTCACGCAATCGATCTTCCATACGCCGTAGCGCCCAAAACAAGTTAACAGCCGTCGGTCGGGTGGCGGCTAATCTAGCTTGTACACCGTCCATATAACTTGATAAATCAGCTTTGCTTCCTTTGTACTCAAACGCTCCTAACACAAATCCATAAGCTGCAGCAGCCCCGATGGCGGGCGCACCGCGTACTTCCATCCGTTCAATGGCCTCAGCCACACTCTCATAGGACGTAGCGTCTCGATAGACAAGTTCTACTGGAAGCTTGGACTGATCTAATATTCGCAACGCATTACCTATCCACTCTATAGATTTCAATGTCCCACCGCCTTTCAAAATTTCCCAACTTCAACATTCGCCGAGACACATAGACAATCCTGACTAGGAGACCATCGTTCAACGGTTGCTTGAATGAGTTGTGCAACCTTAATTTCTAAGTTCTTAATGCTCTCCATCACTTCATTATGGCTTAATCGGTGAGAAGCGATTCCAGCCGCTTCGTTGGTCACCATCCCGATGGAAGCATAACACATTCCAAGTTCACGTGCCAGAACTACTTCTGGAACACTTGTCATTCCAACCACATCCGCCCCAAGGAGTTGAAACATTCGAATTTCTGCCGGAGTTTCAAACCGTGGGCCTTCTGTACAAACATAACACGCCCCATTCTTAACTGCAAACCCAAGTTGTTTGGAAGCCTTTATAATCACTTGCCGAACTTCGGAACAATAGGGTTCCGTCATATCGATATGCAGTACACCTTGTTGTCC
>JAJYAS010000718.1 GCA_021779415.1 Bacillota bacterium | reverse complement strand
AAGGGGGGCACCTTCTATATCTCAAGCCTTTCCTCAAAGACCATCGTGTATAAAGGTATGCTTACAGCTGAACAGCTAAGAAATTTCTATCTTGACCTTGCTGATCTTGATTTTTCATCAGCCTTGGCTATGGTTCATTCAAGGTTCAGCACCAACACGTTCCCAAGCTGGGAAAGAGCGCATCCCAATCGATATCTCGTTCACAACGGCGAAATCAATACCATTCGCGGGAATGTTAACTGGATGAAGGCGAGACAGAAATGTATTGATTCCCCTCTCTTTGATGATCTAGCAAAGGTATTCCCTATCGTCGACGAATCAGGCAGTGACTCTGCAATGTTCGACAATAGCCTGGAATTCCTTCACCTAACAGGACGGTCGCTTCCTCATGCTGTGATGATGATGATCCCTGAACCCTGGGAAAAGAATGAGCTGATGTCCAAGGAGAAAAAGGATTTCTACCGGTTCCATGACTATTTAATGGAACCTTGGGATGGTCCTGCAGCTATGGCTTTCTCGGACGGTGTGATCATCGGCGGAGTACTGGACAGAAATGGACTTCGGCCTTCTCGGTATTATGTGACTAAGGATGATAAGGTAGTCATGGCTTCGGAAGTCGGAGTCATTGACATCAAGCCTGAAAACGTCAAATACAAAGGTCGTCTAGAACCCGGAAAAATGTTGCTTATCGATACCGAAGCGAAGAGAATTATCTCCGATGAAGAAATCAAAAAAAGTGTCTCAATATTACATCCCTATGCAGAATGGAATAATCGGCATATCGTCCAGCTTAAGGATATACCGGTTGAGAACGTGAACGAAGAGGAAGTACCCAAAGACCTCCTTAAGCTACAGAAAGCCTTTGGGTATACGTCTGAGGATATAACGAAAATAATTCAGCCGATGGTGATACAAGGCGTTGATCCTGTAGGAGCCATGGGTATGGATTCGCCCTTGGCAGTATTGTCTGAGAAACCTCAGATGCTTTACCTTTACTTCAAGCAGCTTTTTGCCCAGGTCACTAATCCCCCGATCGACGGGATAAGAGAAGAGCTCATCACGTCGAGCAGCATACTCCTTGGGGATACTGGAAATTTATTGGATCCCGATCAAAGAAATTCAGCCAGTCTATTCTTAGAGCATCCGATCCTAACTAATGAACAGCTGAGCACGATTAAGCATCTCAATAATGACAAGTTTAAAGCAGTTACCTTATCCATCCTTTACAATGTCTCAGAAGGGGCAAAATCGATGGAAAAGGCCTTGGATAGATTATTCAAAGAAACTGATAAAGCGATTAGCGAAGGGGCTAATATCATTATTCTCTCTGACAGAGGCGTCAATGAGAGTTTTGCACCCATCCCTGCTCTTTTGGCGTCTTCAGGGCTTCACCAGCACTTGATCAGAAAAGAGATTAGGACCAATCTTGGAATTGTACTGGAATCGGGAGAACCAAGGGAAGTTCATCATTTCTGTACCTTAATCGGGTATGGTGTGACAGCCATTAATCCGTATGTAGCCTATGAGACGATTAAAGATCTTGCTGAAAAAGGGCTATTAGACGGACTGTCTTATGAAGAAGGTAAAAAGAACTTTATAAAGGCTTCCGTTAAAGGGATGCTTAAAGTTCTCACGAAAATGGGCATTTCTACCGTACGAAGCTACCATGGATCCCAAATTTTTGAGGCCGTGGGTCTGAGAAAGGACTTTATCGACAAATACTTCACCATGACTCCATCAAGAGTGGAAGGGATAGGGCTTGAAGAAATTGCTTTAGAAAATCAGATGCGACATGAAAGTGCTTATCTTGAAAATTCGCCGTATACAGACACCTTGGAAGTTGGTGGGTATTTCCAATATAGAGAAGACGGAGAAATTCATAGTTACAATCCCGAAACCATTTATCTGCTTCAAAAAGCATGCCGGGAAGGAAATTACGCTTTTTATAAAGAGTTCTCCAAAAAGGTAAACGAAGAAGAACTGTACACCCTAAGGAATCTTCTTGATTTTAAGTACCATGCTGGGGATACGATTCCTGTGGAAGAAGTAGAATCGGTTGATTCCATCGTCCGAAGGTTTAAGACCGGGGCAATGTCCTACGGCTCAATCAGCAAGGAAGCTCATGAATGTCTTGCTATCGCCATGAATCGATTGGGCGGAAAGAGCAACACCGGTGAAGGTGGAGAGGACATCGAACGATTCAAGGTCCTGGCCAACGGAGATACTAAAAACAGCGCTATTAAGCAGGTTGCCTCAGGACGTTTCGGCGTTACCAGCAATTACCTGGTGAATGCTAAAGAGATACAGATAAAAATGGCTCAAGGAGCAAAACCCGGTGAAGGCGGCCAGCTTCCGGGGCGTAAGGTTTATCCGGCAATTGCCAAGGTAAGGCATTCAACTCCGGGCGTAGATCTTATTTCACCACCGCCGCATCATGATATTTATTCGATTGAAGATCTAGCTGAGCTTATCCATGACCTTAAAAATGCCAACAGGGATGCGCGGATTAACGTCAAACTCGTTTCTGAAGTGGGTGTTGGAACAATCGCTGCTGGGGTAGCGAAAGGAAAAGCTGACGTAATCTTGATTAGCGGTTACGACGGAGGAACTGGAGCTTCCCCAAGGACGAGTATTAGGAACACAGGACTTCCGTGGGAGCTTGGTCTTGCTGAGACTCATCAGACTTTGGTTCTCAACAAGCTGAGAGACAGAGTCGTTTTGGAAACGGATGGAAAGTTACTCTCTGGAAGAGATGTTGTCATTGCTGCAATGCTTGGAGCGGAAGAATACGGCTTCGCAACAACACCGCTTATTGCCCTAGGCTGTGTCATGATGAGGGTCTGCAACCTCAACACCTGTCCTGTAGGGATCGCCACTCAAAATGAAAACTTAAGAAAGAATTTCACAGGCAAACCAGAGTATGTCGAGAACTTCATGCGATTTGTTGCGCAAGAGATGCGTGAAATTATGGCTAAACTGG
>JAJYAS010000717.1 GCA_021779415.1 Bacillota bacterium | reverse complement strand
GTCGCAAGTCTTTGGAAGAAGTGGAATTTAAACTTAAAGATTTAGGTTTATCGTTCCGTCCGGCTGAAGATTAATTCGGTGCAAAAGGAGGGGAATGTAATTGGCTTACCGCAAGTTAGGAAAAAACACGGGTCATCGCGGGGCAATGTTGCGTAACATTGTCACTTCCCTGTTAAGACATGAGCGAATTCAAACGACAGAAGCACGCGCTAAGGAACTGAATGCTATTGCTGAAAAGATGATTTCACTTGGCAAACAAGGAGATTTAGCTGCACGTCGTTTGACCATGGCTTATCTCATGGATGAAGATGTTGTTACAAAATTGTTTGATACCATTGCGCCGAAATATGCTGACCGTCAGGGTGGCTATACTCGTATTATGAAACTCGGCTTACGTCGAGGAGATGCTGCGACAATGGTAATCATCGAACTTGTCTAAGACAAGTTGTTAGAGGCCGGGTTGCTTACGTTGTTAAGCATGCCCGGCCTTTGCTGTTAAGCTAGGAGTGTGATATCGTGCAACTGAGGAAAGTGCTCGAAGTGAAGAACATCCATTATCGTGAGATATTGAATGGTGTGAATTTTGATTGGCACCAGGGTGAAATCATTGCGCTGATGGGGACCAATGGTTCTGGAAAATCCACTTTGGCGCGTCTCTTAGTTGGCTTAACTGACCCTGATGAAGGAGAGATCTGCCTAACAGTTGATGGTGTTCCTGCTGAATGGAACAAGGGGAAGCGTTGGCAGGAAATTGGTCTGGTTGGGCAACATCCCAAGCGACAAACGATTGGAGTTACAGTCGCCGAAGAATTGGCCTTTGGGCTCTTAAGTCTTGGATGTAGTAGTAATGATGTTCGAGGCAAAGTAAAAGACTTGGCATCCTCTATAGGATTGGGGGGTAAAGAAAACCAGTCCCCCTCGACGCTTTCAGGTGGAGAACGGCAAAGGCTTGTGACTGCAGCAATTTTAGCCCTCCAACCCTCATTTCTGATTTTAGATGAGGGATTAACTATGCTTGATGCGAGGGCGCAGGCCAATGTTCTTAAACTTTTATTTCAAGCTCGTCCTGAAACTGGTCAACTTTGGATTACGCACGATGCAGAATTAGCTTGGCAAGCTGATCGTCTGTTGGTTCTTGAACGGGGGAAACTCATGGACAAGGGTAGCCCTCGTGGAACTTATACTTTTAGTGAATTTTATAGACTTTACGGCTTTTCCAGACTACTTAATGAGACAACTTCTGATAAGAGATCTACAGATGATAAGATAGTTACAGAAGACAAGAGATTCTCGGTAATTGTGAATCAAACTGACCTTGGGGGACAAACCCAGCCTGCGCTCGAATGGAGGCAGGCTCATTACGAAACCCGACTAGAGTTAAATAAAACTGTAAAAGCAGGGGAGTTTATTGGAATTGTTGGTGCTTCGGGTTCAGGAAAAACAACATTATTAGAAAGTGCGGTCGGGCTTATTTTGCCTACAGAAGGACAGGTCTTTGGATTTGGAGAACGAATAACAAAGGATAACTTGAGTACGTGGCGTAGAAAAATCCGTTTCGTTCTGCAAGAGGCAGGGGAATACCTGATTGGTCGCACAGTCTATCACGAGATATATTATGGAGAAACCAGACGAGAACTAGAAACCAAAAGGAAAAGTAGGGTATCGTATTTGGAGAAGTTTGATTTCACTGCAAGCTCGTTGGAGTCTGCTCCTGAACGCCTAAGTGGTGGAGAACGACAAAGAGTTGCCTTAGCTGCGGCCTTGAGGACAAGTCCAGAGATTCTTTTACTGGATGAACCCTTACTCGGACTAGACGCTAGGTACCGAATTGGCATTCAGACTATGATTTCCGAATTGAAGGATGTAACGGTACTTTACGTGACTCATGACTTAAGAGAGGTTTTACACGATGCTGATCGACTCTGGTTGGTGGAAGATGGAAAGGTTGTACTAGACTGCTCTAAACAGAGTTGGGAAGATCATCAGGAGCAATTTCGAGCTGCTGGTGTACGCTGCTAATGGAGGGGGTGCCTTGAAATCGATGCTTTTGAACTCTACTCGCCAGGAAACAGTTTGTTGCACCGTTTTGATCCAAGGTTAAAGGTCGCTGGCTTAGCCCTTGTATCTCTCTTAATGACTGTGACGGGGTGGCTGGGTCTGGCACTTAATTCCTTTGCCCTCTTGGGGCTGGTACTCTTGAGTCGCACTCCCTTAAAGATATACCGTTCACTTCTAGTTGTAATCCTTTGGATGGGGTTGTTTTACGGACTGGCAGCTGGGTGGGTTTGGCCAGCAAATAGGGCGGTATGGTACGGTCATTGGTCATCTGAGGGGTTGGTGCAAGCCACATTTCTGCTTTGGCGGATGGCTCTGGTCTTTGGCTTGACCCGCCTTTTTACCGCAGTGACGATGCCCCTTGAGCAAGGAATGGGAATAGCATACTTCTTGAACCCGCTGATTCGAATTACCCCTAAAGCGACAGATTTCGCTCTTATACTTACCTTAACATTAAGATTTATTCCCCTGATTATTGAAGAGGCAACCCAAATTTGGAAAGTTAGGGTACTAAAGCTTGAGTGGCCATCATCTTGGGTTAAACGATCTTGGGAGTTTATTCAGCTCATTGTGCCACTCATCCTATTGAGTCTGAGGCGGGCAGAAGAACTTGCTGAAAACCTGATTTTAAGAGGATATGGTTCAGGTAACTACCGGACCCTCATGTTGTATGAGAGGACTTCAAAGGATCGTCTGGGAGTGGTGATCCTTGGAGCTTGGGGATTAATCCTCTGGATATTGAGATAGATTTATATCGTAGCGGAGGCTAGAATATTTATGCGAAACATTCAGCTCATCGTAGCATATGATGGAACGAACTATCATGGGTTCCAGCGTCAGCATGAAACTCATGGCCCCACGATTCAGGGAACCTTAGAAGAGGTATGGGCGAGGTTGGTCAAGGAAGATGTTACTCCAGCCACCG
>JAJYAS010000716.1 GCA_021779415.1 Bacillota bacterium | reverse complement strand
TGTCGTGGAAATTGAGTGCCATTGTTAGTGGGCTATATCTCCTTGGTTTGTTGCTCTTGGCGCCCGTCTTAAATTTGCTACCGCCGAACGGTTTTGCAGAACAAGTCGGTCATTCTGCCACAACATTCACACCTTCACAATACGATTTAAGAGATCTAGCGAAGGCTGTCATTCAGGGAAAGCAAGATAACCTACAGGGTGTTTATAAGAATAGCCAGCATACCTTTAATTATAATGGAAAAACGTTAGGATTTAAGCTACCCAATGTTACGGAGTACAACCGAATAATCATTGAAAGAAAAGACGTAGATGATGGACAGATTGAAGTATCCACCTACGTAACATCGCAGTTTGTGCAAGGAATTGATTTTACCAAACGGGTCTTACCGCCGCTTATTTCGTTGGATAAGGGGATATTATTTATCAAGTTAAACCAACCGTTAAACTTGGACTACAGGCAATTTCAAAATGACTTTATACTAGATCAATTCAACTCAGATCAATCAAAACATAGGAACAATTCTTCCATGAACATACTAATGGGCTGGAAGGCGATCTATATTCGTGTTCCGAAAAGTATGGCGATCGATAAGGGAAACAATAATATTGAGATCATTGTTCAGTAAAGGTTTGGTATTGTCGTTATCGGGAAGATCTTGCTTCTTGATGATCACGCATAATATGAAGGTAGCGTTGGAATTCGGAACTAGGACGATTATGATGCATGAAGGGAAAATAATGATGGATCTTCAGGGTTAAGAACGAAGCAATATGACGGTGGATCGACTGATCGAGAAGTTTGAGAAGCGAAGCGGGGCGGAACTTGATAATGACAGGATGCTGTTAAGTTGAGTCAGTCTTCCTGAATTTTTTGTTAAGGCGCGTATATTATTGGTTGAGGTAGTTGATAATAGGATCATAAGGGTACGTAATGGTTGAGCCAAGATTTATATATGCTCTAATGGGGTATATATGGGTGGGCCAAAGATTATGTTCAGGTGGTAAAAACGCTTGTGTATAATCAGAGGGAAGATTTTTTATGGTGGAGAAAAGCTTTCTTGCAGTCTTACGACTGTATTAGGGTTCCAACTTATCATAAAAGGTCGAGCTAAGATTTTTCAGGGTGTTGAGTTTTTCTTACTCAACCATATGTCGTTAGATGTATGCATGTGTAAGAAATTCGGTCATCTACAGCCGAGAGGTTGTAGATGGCTGGGTAGATATCCTGAAGGGTTGAACGAACCATTAATATAGATAGTGATTTGCTTGATTATGGTCGCAAGATTATCGTTAGGTAGTAAGTTATCTGTATTGGTGTTAGGTAGACCATTGCGTGCTCTTATATTACTCCAATAACTTAAAAACTAGCATAGAAAAAGCCAGCAATTGATGCTGGCTTTTTCTATGCATAATTCATGCCCCTTGATTTCCCCAACAATTCAGATATTTGTATCCTAAATTTATACACATATGTATTGACAAGGAGGACGTACCTCTCTATACTCGGTAAAGGGTATATAGCTTATCTAGACTAGGAGTTATAGAAAGAGGAGGAAACAAAAAAATGAGAAAAATGGCTTCAGTTCTCGTCTCTACGCTATTGGTAGGGGCACTTGTTGTGACCGGATGTGGAACCAAAACGGCGACGACTCCGAGCGCAACTGGGAGCTCAGGAACTTCTGGGAGCGGAGACGTGATCAAAATCGGGGTGTTCGAACCAATGACGGGGGCGAATGCTGCCGGGGGTGCGTTAGAAATTGAAGGGATTAAACTGGCTAACAAACTCTATCCAGAGGTTCTGGGCAAGAAGGTCGAATTAGTCACAGTTGACAATAAATCAGATAAGGTCGAGGCAGCCAGTGCAGCTTCTCGTCTTGTGGAAAAGGAAAAGGTCTCCGCAATCATTGGAAGTTGGGGTAGCTCTCTTTCTATGGCAGCAGGAGATATTGTAAAAAAAGCAAAAGTTCCGACCGTAGCGGCTTCTGCAACCAACCCGCTGGTCACACAAAACAACGATTACTATTTCCGGGTCTGTTTTATTGACCCTTTTCAAGGGAAAGTTATGGCAAACTATGCTTTCGATAAGCTAAAGGCGAAGAAAGTGGCGATCGTCCAAGAAGTCTCTAGTGATTATTCGATTGGGCTGGCTAAATTTTTCACAGATTCCTTTAAGCAACTGACTGGAGATCAAAATGCGATTGTTGGTATGGCAAACTATAATACAGGTGACCAAGACTTCTCGGCACAACTCACAAATTTAAAAGCGACTAATCCAGATGTGATCTTTGCTCCAGGCAACTTTACAGAATCAGCACTTCTCATTAAGCAAGCACGCCAACTTGGAATCACAGTACCTATTATTGGCGGAGATACATGGGAGACTCCTGAATTTATCGATATCGGCAAGCAAGCAGTTGAAGGCGCTATCTTCTCAACATTCTTTACTTCAGAGAAACCGATTACGCCGGAATCCGAAAAGTTTTTGGCAGAATACCGTAAAGAAAACCCGAGCAAAGAACCGGCTGCAGTTACGGCCCTCGGTTATGATGCGTATCTCGTAATTCTGGATGCTATGACAAAAGCTAACTCCTCAGACCCAGTCAAAGTGAGAGATCAACTGGCCAAAACAAAAGACTTCCCGGGAGCGGCAGGTATGATCACCTTTGACGAGAATGGGAATGCAGTAAAAGATGCAGTTATCAAGCAGGTAAAGAACGGAAAGTTCACTTATTTGGATCTTGTCAAAGCCAAATAACGTTTGTAGAAATCCTCAAATTAGGGACATGCTAGCAAGCTTGGCTACCGATACGCTTTCCTTCACAGCAAGGGGAGCGTATCTCTTATGAGTTAATTTGCTCGCTTGCGTTTCACATTATTAAACGAAATAAAGGACAACGAGGTGATAAACTAAGGTGATGAGCTTTAGTACGTTTTTACAGCATTTAGCCAATGGAATTTCCTTGGGTAGCTTGTATGCCTTG
>JAJYAS010000715.1 GCA_021779415.1 Bacillota bacterium | reverse complement strand
CTTTGGCGTTTTCAATAGCAATCTTTAACCGAAAGTCGTTAACGTCTCCCCCACAGGCACGGGAGGCAACCACCAGTTCTCGGCCCAGTTTCGTAAACATTTTTCCCTTTTGGGCATCCGCCTTACCTTTTTTATGCTTAATGTTTGCCCACTTTGAATGTCCTGACATGACAAACTCCTCCTTATGCTAGTCCACTAGTTTGTAGTTTAGCATAAGCCAATTTCTCTTGTAAAGAAATATATAGGTAACTTACGTTTAGTGGAATTGTTACGAACATCAAATTAGCTTCGATTAGCAAAAAGATCCGTACTCAAATACCTCTCTCCGGTATCTGGAGCTATTACAACCACGTTTTTTCCTTCACCTAATCGTTCCGCTACCTGAAGGGCTGCGCTGATCGCAGCGCCAGACGAGATGCCTACCAAAAGCCCTTCTTCCCTCGCCAAACGCCTTGTTAGCTCATACGCACTCTCATTGCTTACTTGAATAAGCTCATCGATGATCGATTTGTTTAAAACTTCAGGAACGAAGCCTGCCCCAATTCCCTGAATTTTATGGGGTCCTGGTTTCCCGCCGGAGATAACTGGAGAAGAGGTTGGTTCTACACCTATAATCTTTAGTTCGGGAAGACGGGCTTTTATAATTTCACCCACCCCAGTAATGGTCCCACCCGTACCGATCCCCGCGACAAAAGCATCGATTCCGTCCAACTGATCGAGCAGTTCTAAGGCCGTGCTTCGTCGATGCGCTTCTGGGTTAGCAGGGTTTTCAAATTGCTGAGGCAAAAAATAATCTGGATTCTCAGCTACCAACCGTTTGGCCTCTTTGATCGCCCCGTTCATCCCTTCCGCTCCAGGGGTGAGCACAAATTCCGCTCCATAAGCTGCCATAAGCATCCGCCGCTCAACACTCATCGTATCCGGCATGACCACAATCAAACGATAACCACGGGCGGCCGCGATCATAGCCAGTCCAATACCCGTGTTCCCGCTTGTCGGCTCGACAATGGTCCCCCCAGAACGAAGCGCCCCTCGTTCCTCAGCATCCCGTATCATCCCCAGGGCTATCCGATCCTTTATACTCCCACCAGGATTAAACGATTCAACTTTGACAAAAACGTTAGCCATTCCTGGCTTAACTACGCGCCGTAAACGGACCAATGGAGTCTGACCAATTAAATCTGTAATAGAGTCAACGACCTTCATGCTTAATCCCCCTAATTCATATCAATTTAGTATGGTTTAATATTAGCAAAGAACACGGTCCCTTGTCAAGTAACCTCGTTCAGCTAAAGTTGACATCACATTAGAGCATTTATTCCAAAATAAGCCTAATCTTCTTTAAGTCTCTTCTCTACTTCCGCAACCAACGCTTCAATCTGGTGGGGTAGAGGGGTGCGGGGAACGCCCACGAGTAGAATATTCCCTCGTTGAATCGGGAGAAGCAACTTATCCGCTCGACAGGCAGAAATTGCGGCAGCCATGACCGCAGTGATTTCTCCTAACAGACCATAAACCATCATTATCGCAACTGAGCCCACAATGATATCTACTCGATCGACATTATAACAAATCGCGGACTCCCCTGAGGCTCCCTCAGTAGCCCCGGCGCGTAACATAGCCCCAGTCGCTAGAGCATTCGTTCCCAACGCCAGAATCTCCAACTCAGGAAGTCGTTTGCGCAACTGCTCTACAATATGTTTCCCAATGCCACCACCTTGCCCATCAATGACTGCAATCCGCATAACACCCTCCTCTTAACGCCCAACATATGCTCAACAAATACGGGGAAGATGTTCCCCTTCAAGCATGCCAACAATCCGTTTTCCCCCAAGAGGGGTCTCTAAAAGAACAACCCCAGGCTTTCCAGCTTGAACTTGCCCAATACGAGCGGCAAAGCGTCCAAGTGGGTGAGCTTGCATCTTCTGGAGAACTTCCTCCGCCACGTCTGGCGCCACAATGACCAAGGCTTTTCCTTCATTGGCTAAATAGAGGGGGTCGAGGCCTAACATCCCACATGCACCTTCTACACTAGGTAAGAGGGGAAGATTCACTTCTTCCAAAAGCATGCTTACACCCGCTTGTTGCGCCAATTCATTTAACGTCGTCGCCACGCCACCCCGGGTAGGGTCTCTCATGCATTTAACGCCTGGCTGATAAAAAGCATCGATAAGTCCATTTAAAGGTGCGCAGTCACTGACCACTGGGGTTTGAAATTCAAGTCCTTCTCGTTCAGACAAAATTGCAATCCCATGATCTCCAATCGTTCCAGTGATGAGGATCTCATCTCCAGGCCGAATCTGCTCCGGCCCAACTAAACGATGGGTAATATATCCAATCCCCGTTGTATTTATAAAAATCTTATCCGCACTCCCGCGTTCAACCACTTTCGTATCCCCGCAGACGATTCTAACGCCGGCTTGGGCTGCGGTCTCCGCAACACTCTTAATAATCCGCTCTAATTCATCTAAAGGAAAGCCCTCTTCCAAAATAAGCGCTAGGGTCAAAAACTGAGGCATAGCTCCACTGACCGCTAGATCATTGACCGTACCACATACCGCCAGCTTGCCGATATTTCCTCCCCGAAAAAACAACGGGGAAACGACAAAAGAGTCGGTCGTTACAGCAATCTGCTCTCCTCCCGGCAAAGCTGTCGCATCATTCATTTGATCCAAGTAAGGATTACTTAAGTGTTTTTGAAAAAGGGTACGAATTAATTCGTGGCTTAGCCGCCCACCGCTTCCATGGGCCATCATAATACGTTCCATTAATCCACCCTCCCCTGTGAGTATCGGTAGTAAGCAGCACAAGACCCTTCTGAAGACACCATGCACGGTCCTACAGGCTTCATTGGGGTGCAATGACGGGCAAACAAAGGACATTGCGTAGGATAAATACGACCTTTTAAAACCTCTCCACAACGGCAACCTGGTGTTTCCTTGGAATGAAAAAGGGGTAGGGAAAATTTCTTGGCCGCATCA
>JAJYAS010000031.1 GCA_021779415.1 Bacillota bacterium | reverse complement strand
TTTATTTAGTTGATCGCGTTTCGTTTCAACGGCATTAAGTAAATACAGTAAATCGTCCCTCATTAGATCACCTTCCTCAACTTCCAGTAGGCTAACACAACACTCAAAAACTTGAGGGATAAGGTTAATCTGCTTTAATGAAATAAGACTTGGGGATGACATTATATATTACTCAGAAAATGCCATATAAGCCAATATAATCGAAACCACTAACAACTATATATTAAGAATTACCTCTAAAACCCACAACTAATTACATCCTTTGTCAAATAATATTACAATTTTGCCCAATTTACAAGAGATTATTGTCTATAAATCCGTAATGATTTGTAGAAATATGGGATATTTCGATTCGTATATCCTGATGTTGACAATATGTTAGGTTTAATTCCCCTGCGTTATATTCAGCAATATTGGACAAAATAGCCGTGAGGTGATTCAGTTGAAATGCAATGTTGGTAGAACCGAGCAAATTGTAAGAATTGTGATCGGTGTAGTAATTGTCCTTTTAGGCCTATACTTCAGGAACTGGTGGGGACTAATTGGACTGGTGCCTATAATAACAGGAGCGATTCGTTATTGCCCCGTTAGTGATGTCTTAGGAATTTCAACTTGCGACGCTAAAAACAAATAATAGTTACCTCACCTACGGCCTTATCATTTAAGGCCACTTTCTTTTTAGCAATCAAGCTAACCATGGGTGCATCTTAAATATCTTCAGTCATTGGAAATTCAGTTTCACCCTTAGCTGCTCTCTTCATATTCAAATCCAGAATGACATCATACAAAGTGTTAAGCTCTATGATTTCAAGATTCTTGAATCTCGAAGAATCTCTAAGAGTATTTTTTGCTATATAGACACGTTTGAATCCCATCCTATCTATTTCTCGTATGCGCGCTTCAATTGAAGGTACTTTTTTCAGTTCTCCAGTAAGTCCCACGTCCGCGACAAACACAGTATCATTGGGAATCGCATTGTCTTTCACTGAGGAAACAATACACATAATAATAGCTAAGCTCGCCGATTGTTCTTTGAGTTGAAGTCCACCTGTCGTTTTAATCACAACATTTTTATCATAAAGGTTGATCTTACCTCTTTGTTCCAGTATAGAAATCAGGGTGTTTAATTGGTCTCTCCTCAAGCACTCCGCAATTCTAGACGGATAGGGAGTGAAAGACTTCGAGACAAGGCTTTCTACTTCTACAATAATCGGGCGAGTCCCCTCTTTGATCACGGTTAAGGCGCTTCCCGAAACCGATTGCCCCTCTCCTCTTTGGGTCATAAAGAACTCTGACGGGTTATCAATCGATAACATCCCTTGTTCTGTCATGGAAAAGAAACCTATTTCACCCGTGCTCCCAAACCTATTTTTCGAACACCAAGCTCCCCGTAGTTCTTCCCCATTTTCTCCATTTAGGATTAGTACAGCGTCGACCAGATGTTCTAAGGCTCTAAGCCCTGCAATTTCATCATCTTTCGTCATTTGCCCGACCATAATCACGGCTCTAGGACGGCCGTTGTTCTTTGCAACCTTTAACAGTTCATTCGCACATTCCATGGTCTGAATTGGCGAACCAGGACGGGAATGGTGTTCTTCGAGCGAGAAGGTTTGGATACTGTCTATGATAATCAAATCCGGGTCGAGTTCCTCAATTGAATCAAGCACATGGTCCATACTTGTATCAGAGTAGATCCAGATATTACTCTTACTCCCGTTTAAAATTCTATCTGACCTATTTTTGATTTGACTGTCGCTTTCTTCGGCGGAAGCATATAAAACTTTGTATCCCTTCGACGCAACATCATCGGCCACTTGTAAAAGCAGTGTTGATTTACCCGCACCTGGCCTTGCTGTTAAGATAATAATTGAATCCTTAACGATTCCGCCACCTAGAACTCGGTTGAATTCACGAATGTTCGTCACTATTCGATCACTATTTCCCGACAAGACTTCTGATAACCTCTTCGGAGAAGTCTTTCTAGTGTTCGGGGTAGAAACTGCTTTAGCCTGACTAATTATTTCTTCAAACGTGTTCCAGGAATCGCAACTCTGACACTTGCCCATCCACTTTGGACTTTCAGATCCGCAATTTGAACATCTATAGATAACTTTATTCTTCATACGACGCCCCCTTCTAGGAACAGAAAGCCGAAACTGTCCGATCCTAACTTAATTAATTATGAGATAAAGGGGTTGCCTTGGCAACCCCTTTATCTTTCTTCCCACATTTTGTTTTCCCATTCTTACGGCTGTTACAAACCAATGCCCTTAAATTTTAGAAAACTTCATTTTCCCCTCTTCTGCTTCAACACAGATTCGATCTCCGTCTTTAAATTCTGCTTCAAGTATTTTCTCAGACAGAGCATCTTCAATTAAGCGTTGAATCGCACGCCGTAGCGGACGCGCTCCAAAAATCGGATCATTTCCCTCTTTCGCAATCAAGCTGATAGCGCTCTTCTCAACCTGAAGGTCTAAACCATGCTCACTTAATCGTTTGTTCACCTGGAGCATCAGGATTTCCGTGATTTTCTCTAAGTGTTCCTCTTGAAGAGCATGGAAGACGACTAACTCATCAATGCGATTGAGAAACTCGGGACGGAAGGTGCGTTTTAGTTCTTCCATAACCTGTCCGCGCATATTCTTATATTCCATTTTTTCATCTTTTGTTGCTGCGAACCCCATGGCACCTTTCCTTAGGAAGGAAGAACCAACATTCGAGGTCATGATGATCACCGTATTACGAAAATCGACAGTCCTTCCCTTAGTGTCCGTGAGCCGCCCATCTTCAAGCACTTGGAGTAAAATATTAAACACTTCAGGATGAGCTTTCTCAATTTCATCCAGCAAAACCACACTATAGGGTTTACGCCTTACCGCTTCTGTAAGTTGCCCCCCTTCGTCATGGCCGATATATCCCGGAGGCGCTCCCACAAGTCGGGAAACCGCGTGTTTCTCCATATATTCGGACATATCAATGCGAATCAAAGCTTTTTCGTCTCCGAACATCGACTCCGCCAAAGCGCGACCAAGTTCTGTTTTTCCCACTCCTGTGGGACCGAGGAAGATAAAGGAACCAATTGGGCGCTTAGGATCTTTCAATCCTGCCCGCGCGCGACGGACTGCCCGAGCCACCGCTGTGACTGCATCCTCTTGTCCGATGAGCCTTTGATGCAACGTCTCTTCCAGATGCAGGAGGCGTTCGCTCTCTTCCTGTCCTAACTTTTTAACAGGTATTCCTGTCCAGCCAGCAACGATTTGGGCTATATCATCTGCCGTGACCATCGCATTTTCTTTATGACGCTGATTCTGCCAGGCCTCTCTCTGCTCAGCAAGGTCTAACCGTAATTTTTGTTCCTGATCGCGGATTTGGGCAGCTTTCTCAAATTCCTGACTCCCCACCGCTGCCTCTTTTTCTTTCTTCAGTCGTTCGACTTCTTCTTCCAGCACTTTCATGTCAGGTGGAGCAGTATAACTTGCGAGCCGAACTCGTGACGCTGCTTCATCCATCAAGTCAATCGCCTTATCCGGCAAGAAGCGATCCGAGACATATCGATCCGACAGCCGAGCTGCGGCTTCAATAGCTTCATCCGAAATTTTCACTCGGTGATGGGCTTCATACCGATCCCGTAAACCACGAAGAATCTGAATTGCTTCCTCTACGGTCGGCTCACCCACCGTAATGGGTTGAAAACGACGTTCTAGGGCCGAATCCTTCTCGATGTATTTGCGGTATTCATCCAAAGTTGTGGCCCCGATGCATTGAAGTTCACCCCTGGCCAAAGCTGGTTTAAGAATATTTGCCGCATCGATAGCACCTTCTGCAGCTCCCGCTCCTATCAAGGTATGCAGTTCATCGATAAAAAGGATGATATTTCCGTCTGCTCGAATCTCCTCCATGACTTTCTTTAAGCGTTCCTCAAATTCGCCGCGATATTTGCTTCCCGCAACCATAGCTGACAAGTCTAGGGTAATCACTCGTTTATTGACTAGAATTTCCGGCACTCTATTGTTCACAATCCCTTGGGCTAAGCCTTCAGCAATAGCCGTTTTACCGACACCCGGTTCCCCAATGAGCGCAGGATTATTTTTAGTCCGTCGACTTAAAACCTGAATGACCCGCTCAATTTCCTTTTCCCGGCCAATCACCGGATCAAGACGTCCTTCGCGAGCTTGCATGGTAAGATCCCGCCCAAATTCGTTAAGGGCCGGCGTAGTCGAGGGACCAACATTTTTAGAATTTGAGATGGGATTAGTCGACGGTATGGGCGATTCATCTAATTCCCCACCCAAAAGTTTTACGACTTGTTTCCAGACTTTTTCAGGACTCACGTTAAGGTTGGCCAAAATTCGGGCCGCAATTCCCTCACCTTCCATAATTAATCCTAGGAGTAAATGTTCCGTCCCAATATAGTTGACATCTTGTCGATGTGCTTCCTCATTTGCCAACTCCAAGACCCTTTTTCCTCGTGGAGTAAGTGCTACCTCACCGTTAGAGGGCTGACCCCCTCCGGCAATTTGTTCCACCTGACTGCGAATTTTTTCAAGATCCAAGCCCATTCCTTTTAAAGCCTGAGCTGCAATTCCTTCCCCTTCTTGAATCAGCCCCAGCAGAATGTGTTCAGTCCCCACAACTTGATGTCCCATCCTCTTTGCTTCATCATGGGCTATCGTTAACACTTTCTCTGCACGTTCTGTAAAACGTCCCTTCATTATTTCTTCATCCTTTCATTTATGCGCTGCACGAGGCGCGAGGCTTGAAATTCGATTTTGAATTGAAAGCCAAACTTTCATTACGCATAAGTGCAAGTTTCGTACGCGCATCGTGCCTCGTTTATTGTTTATTGTTTATCGCGTATCATACCTCGTTCTTCGCTCATTGCACCCCGTATCAGTCTGGCCCTCTCCTCATCACGCTGACTGGGGTCGAGTTCCCGATCTAGAATGTATTGCAAACATCCAGGGCGGGTGTCGACAATCAATGTAGCAAAACCATCCTTGATCTTGGGCAGTAAACCCATATCAGATCCTAACCGATCATGGGATAAAAGATGCATAGCATCTTCTGACGAGATTATTCGAGCATTTTGCAGAGTTCCTCGAGCGCGCCAGACCCAGTCTTCCAGCTGCAACGGCATTTGCCTTTTCAGGAGTTCCCGTGCCTGAAGTTCATGCTCGATAATTTGACCCGTCATCGCTTGCAAATGAGTTAAAATATCTTCTTCACTTTTCCCAAGTGTAATCTGATTGGAGACTTGAAAGATATGCCCAAAGGCTTGAGATCCTTCGCCATATAGACCCCGTACGGCTATCCCCAAGGATGCCAGAGCCCCAAGAACCTGTTGAACCTGCTTCATCATCACCAACCCGGGCAGATGAACCATAACCGAAGCTCGGAGCCCCGTTCCCACATTAGTGGGGCAAGCTGTTAGATACCCTTGGTTTTCCCTGTAGGCAAAATCAAGCTTTGCTTCTAAGGCATCATCTAACTCTGTCGCCAAGCGATGTGTCTCCAGAAGTTGGTTTCCAGGCAAAAGCACTTGGACTCTGATATGATCTTCTTCATTAACCATGACCGCATAGCGATGGTCATCTGCCAAAGCCACACCGCGAGCACCAGTTGATCCTCCTAAACTCGGACTGATTAAATGTTTTTCTATCAGTACTTGATGTTCAATGTTGTTGAGTTCTGTTAAAGAAATATAATGCAATTGCGCTTCTTCGATTTTTACATCCGTCAGAACTTCGGAAACTTTTTGTTCTACCCGAGCGGTCCCTTCTGGGCTTAGAACATGTGGAAACGGAAAATCCTCAAGGTTGCGCGCTAAGCGAACTCGGCTACTAATTACAACAGGAGAATCCGTCTCCGTCATCCAGGCACTATGCTTTAAGAGGAGTTCCTTACTCATCATGAGTCCCCCCTCCTTGCTCTTGATCAATTTCGCGAATCTGGTCTCTAACTACGGCAGCCTCCTCAAACGCTTCTTGTTGGATCAAATTTTGGAGTTTCTCCTTCAGTTTTCTTTGTTCCATGCGGCTTTTAATAGCCCCCCCCAGTCTGGCTGGTACTTTACCCATATTTTGACCTCCGCCATGTATGCGACGAAGTAATGGCTCCAACTGGGCTTCAAAGGTTTCGTAACACGTACTGCATCCCAACTTGCCAGCCTGAGTTATGCGTGAGAAACTTATTCCACATTTAGGACAGGTCTGCTCGGATGGCTGTTCTATGGACGCTGGATTGAAACCGAAAAGAGCCTGTAAAAACTCTGGTACAATGGCAGGATGAAAAACGAAACTAACTTCCTGAGTTTTCTCAGCACATGACTTACAAAGATAAACCCCACGGGTCTGTTCGTTCTCAGTAATAGTCAAATGCACTATTGCCTCTCGCTGATGACAATGTTGACAGAGCATGTTAAATCCCCCTTTATAACAAATCATCCCGACTCAGCGTGGTCAAAATGGTCTTCATGAGGCGGGCGCGTAAAACATCCCAATCCCTAAAGTCGCCTCCTAAGGCATCTGCCGAGAGGACACTCTTAATCATTGCCGCTTCTCGTACCGTCACTAGTTCCTCATCGACTAGCCGTTCTACTAAGGCGTTGGCTCGGTCACGAGAAAGCTGTTCCCCAATCAATTGCCTCATGACTTGTTGGTATTGCCCCTCTATACCCCACCCTAGCCGAATAATGCGCAGATACCCTCCACCTCCGCGACGACTTTCGACTAAGTAGCCTCGTTCAATCGTAAACCGAGTGTCCAGTACATAGTTGATCTGAGATGGAACACAAGAAAACTCCCCAGCAAGCTCGCTGCGCTGTAACATGATACATCCTTCCGAGGCTTGTTCTAAAATCCGTTTTAAATATTCCTCAATGCGATCCGCAAGGTTTCCCATTGTTGATTTGCTCCTTTATAATCTTCCTTAAATACCCTCCAAACGATCATTGACCTTCCCTGACCTTCTATCTATATGATACCCATTTTTCAGGATTTTGCAAAGGATTTCCGAAAAATTTTTACTTAAAAAGACAAGTCTTGTGACTTGCCCTCTCAAATACTCTATTAAAAAATCAACACACCCTATTTTGCAAAAATGACAAAATAAAACCAAGAGGACAGGGTTAAAAGCCCAACACTTCCGAGCAACCAAATCACCGGTTGTCCCTCAAGCAGCTTGGAATGTTCGCCTTTTTCAGTATCTGCACACTCATTAGGCCCAGTTTCCTTAGACGGCGATTCCTTCTCCAAGACGGCTTCCCCCAGCTTACGGATCCCAGGTTTGGATGTCGTTATACGAGGTGCCACATCAAGCCATTGCAATGAGCCTTGTAGCATATGTTGAATTTCTTCAGGATTCAGCCAAAGATTATTCTCTTTCATGGTCGCCTCCACGACATAATTTTTGTTGTTCAGTTAAACTATCCTTTTGTGATATTCGTGACTCATGAAAAAAATCCCTGCCACTAGTGCAGGGACATTTGTCCTAAAATGTCAACAAAATTCGTTCATTGCTACTATGATTCTCTCTACGTAATGAATTATCCACGCTCATGACACTTTTTACTACTTGATGATCAGCACGGGGCAAGTCGCTCGTTGCAACACCCGTTGACTTACACTTCCTAGGACTGAACCTGTAATCGCTCCGTAACCATGACTTCCCATGACAACCAAGTCAATATTTCCCTTCTTAATCTGTTCTAAAATAACGGTTACGGGATGCCCAGATTCCACTTTTCTATTTAGAACAACCTCTGAACTATCCATTCCTGTCAGGGTCGCCTCTAAAGCCAACTCTCCATTCTGTTCAATTTGTTCTTCTGTCACGGTAATACCATAAGAAACCGTATATCCCCAGTAGGCCTGTGGCGTATAACTAACATGGAGAAGCAACACGTCGGCGTGAATCGTTTGGGCTAGTTCTAAAGCCTTTTTCAAGGCGCGTCGTGAGTGTTCCGAAGCGTCTGTAGGGACAAGAATCTTCTTAAACAACCCTATCACTCCTTTGCTTTACGTGAGTTTCCTTGTGCTTGATCGATGAACTAATAATATCCTATTCAGATGATATCTTCAACGTCCCCTCTGCCCTCCTTAAAGAACGGTCAATTCTCGCGGGATCTCGGATAAATACCTCGCGCCCTTTTCTGTTTCGACGACAACAGTATCCTCAATCCCAACTACCCCGACACCCGGGAAAACCAATTTTGGTTCGATGGCTACCACCATTCCATATTTTAACACTTCTTTGGCTCCTTTGCTAATAGTTGGAAGTTCATCGAGGTCTAGTCCTACACCATGTCCAACAAAACGAACCCGGCTTGCCCCGAACCCCATGAAATTTTCCTCATAAGGTGTATTCTCACGAACCCAAGCTAGAATTTCCTCATACACTTCACCCGCTACCCTCCCTGGAACTAAAGCACCGCGAATCTTCTCTTCCACCGTCCTAACGACTCCGTACGCTTTTGCCAGTTCCTCCGATAATGGCCCGAGACTTAAAATTCGGGTTTGGTCAATCTGATATCCGTTTACCACTGTCACCATATCAACAACAATAGGTTCACTTTCTTGAATCTGATCCATAGTTGCACCACACGGATGAGCAATAGAAATTCCCTGTCCTACGACAGGCCCATCAAAACAGCTGGCTACTGCAGCCCGAGGCCCTGAAGTGATTGCGCCGACATGAAATTCGGAGTCAAAGCCGCGCATTCGAACATGTCCACCGTGTCCAAGTGCCCGTGCTTTTCCTTCTAATAAACCCTCTAACTCTACCTCAGTCATTCCCACATGAAGGACTTCCTTGGCAAATTCTAGAACCTTGGGGTAAATTAGGGCACTTTCTTCCAGACGAGCAATTTCCCAAGCCGACTTCACTGCGCGCTGCAAACGGATCCCGGTTGATACATCCACCAACAAAACGTCCGGAAATAGTTTGCGATAGCGTTCAAATTGATTAACCGGAAGAACATCGAGTTCTAGTCCCAGAATTTTCGGCAAAGGTAGTCCCGCTTCCTGAATGTATTGAGGAATCTTAGACATGCCCTTGAGGGGAATTACCTCCCAAGAGCTTTCTTGCTTAGCCCTAGCGAAGTCCCGATAGGCAAGAACAATGGGGCTTCCTTCCCTAGGAATATAGGCATGAACATTTTGTGCTGTTCCTGTATAATACAAGGTATCCGCTCGCTGGACCAACAACGCCCCTTCAATTCCATTCTTCTGCAAACTCTCTTGGAAACACGAAACTCGTTCTTGCAATTCTATCCTTGGTACTCTCATCGGCTCTCCTCCGTTTTATATAATATTCTGAATTTTATTCTATAATTATTATGTTCATATTTTATTAGCATTGCAAGTCTTTTATCTAAATCAAATTTGATTTAAGAGCATTCTGTAAGTCGCTTGCAAGTTCGGGGACGGTTCTTGCACTTTCGTTTTTGGTTTTATAACAAAAATGTACCCTATAGCATAGACTTTTTTTGATTGTCTACTCTATAGGGTACATTTTATATAATCTCTACTCGGCTTTAATATTTTTCAGGCAGCTCTTCGAAGTAACCTTGTTCATGTGCGCAAGCCGGGCAGTTTTCAGGGGCTTCGGGGCCTTCATGGATGTAACCGCAATTGGTACATCTCCATTTGGTCGGAGCATCTTTTTTGAAAATAGTCCCATTGTCAATCCCATCCGCATAATGTTCGAAACGATTCATATGGTGCTTTTCTACTTCAGCAATTGTTTTAAAAGCCTTGGCAATATCAGGTAATCCTTCTTTTTCCGCGATAGCACCGAATTTTGAATAGATTTCAGACCATTCTTCCTTTTCGCCTGCTGCAGCTGCTCTTAGATTGGTAAGAGTATCTTTATAAACTAACGGATAATCGGCATCAACATGAATGACGTTAGTTTCTTCCTGAGTGTGTGCAATTAGTAGTTTATAGAAGACTTGAGCGTGTTCCCTTTCATTCGCGGCTGTTTCCTCAAACACCGCTTGAATATGTTGATACCCTTCCTTCTTTGCAATCCCCCCAAAGAAAGAGTAACGATTTCGCGCCTGAGACTCTCCCGCAAAGGCTTTACTTAGATTTTTAAATGTTTCCGTCTCTTGAAATTTCATAATACACTCTCCTTTGTTTATAGCATTTTCTTAAGGCATATTTTTTATACTTTCGCGGGCATTCTAAATATTCCTTCTTAATTTAGTGCTAAAAAACTAGTTTCTCCACCTTAAGAGGGTTTTTCATACGAATGTCGAACTAATTACGTTTAACACAAATGCTATACGATCTTAAGGTGGTTTTTGGTTTGAAGTTAAAGCACTTAGATATACCACGTGCTGTCATAGTTTTAATCATTGGAGGGTTTATTCAATCGGTCGGTAATTCTTTGATGTGGCCTTTAAATAGTCTCTTTATGCATGGGGTCTTAGGTCGCACGTTAACCGAAGCCGGCACCCTTCTTGCACTACAGTCTACAGCTTCCCTACTAGGTCAGTTTGTGAGCGGGTTTTTGGCCGATCGCTTCGGCCCCAAGAAGGTTATGATTCTAGGTCTCGTTGGTGCAGTCCTTACTGTCGGATTTATTGGTGTTTTTCCGGTTTGGAGAGTTTATGCACCAGCGTTTATCCTGTTCGGCTTAGCTCAGGCCTTTATCTTCGTTCCCCTCAACGCATTGCTTCATGCCGTTTGGCCAGAAGGCGGGCGGCGAGGGTTTAACTTGCTTTATGTATCCAATAACGCCGGCGTGGCTATTGGCACAGCGATCGGTGGAATGATTGCTCAGGTTTCTTTCAGTCTCACCTTTTCTCTAAATGCCACTGCCTTCTTCATTTATTTACTGTTAGTGTTCACAGGGGTTTCTGAACAAAAAGCATCCCTACACAGGGTCCCACCGAAACAACAAGCGGAGCGACTAACAAAAGGCAGCGGGTTCAAGGTACTCTTGGCCTTAGGTGGAGGAATTTTCTTTGTCTGGGGAGCTTATATCCAGCTCGTGTCAATTTTGCCCGTTGTCATGAATCAACTCGGCTTTTCTCTCTTTTCTTACAGTGTGCTTTGGACGTTAAACGGCGTCTTCATCGTCACGCTACAACCCCTCATCAATTGGGTAATCAAAGCTTGGGCAAAATCCTTCAAACGCCAATTTTACCTCGCTGCCATTCTCTTAACCATTGGATTTATTATTATTCTGGGCAAACTACCGTACGTATCCTACATTATTGCAATGCTCATACTGACCTTAGGAGAAATGCTTATTTTGCCTGCGGTTCCTGCCGCCGCCGCTCAACTCGCCCCTCCAGGTAAAACAGGTGCTTATCAAGGGATGATTGGCGGTGCTTCGTCCGGGGGACGGATGATTGGTCCCTTGCTCGGTGGTATGATGTATGACTATGGTGGTGGATCTCGTGTATGGATACTTGCCATCACCTTTATGGGAGCATCCTTTGTGATGTTTTCTATTTACGGTAAAGTCGTTCGGCGATTTAATGTCCCTTCACCAGAATGATTATCTAATTATCAACTGAAAGGAAATGAAGAGTATGTCCTACAAAGCTACTCCCTATAATTTTTGCCCAGTCTGTGGTCACCCTCTCCAAACATCAATCATTGACACCCTCCCTCGACGCACATGTTCGGAGTGCTCTTATGTCCATTGGGGAGATTTCTCTCTCGGTGTCGGGGGGCTTCTTTGGCACGACGGCAAAGTCCTTCTTGTACAACGCGGGCATAATCCCGGTAAGGGAATGTGGACCATACCCGGGGGATATGTGGATCAAGGAGAATCGATTGGAACTGCTATCATCCGTGAAATTCAAGAAGAAACTGGAATTATAGCTAGGCCGCTCTCAGTCATTGCCTTGCGCGATCGACCTGCCGAAAAACATGACACCTATGTTATTTTCCTGATGGAGTTCATGGGCGGGAATCTTCAAGCTCAACCTGAGGAAGTCAGCGATTTGGGCTTCTTTACTTTAGAAGAGTGCCACGCCCTTCCCATCCCTGCACTAACTTTAAGTGCGCTCAAAGCGTCTCACTCTGCATCCCAAGGGCTCGTGTTAAATCCAGACGTTGACCTTATTGGCGCGTTGTCCACACTCTACCAGATACCCTAGGTCATTCCGAGATTTCTGCCCGAGCCTCTGGATCAAAGGGATTGGTCCTAGCGGAGAAGGAGAACAAAAAGGGATAATCTTCCTTAAGGTGGCTCATATACGTCAACCATTCCAAAATCAATAAACTATACGCGCGTTTGATATCTCCCGAAAAGTGAGAATAATCTGCCTCACTTAAATGGCTTAAATCTGCTCGACTAGCCAACTCCTCCGACAAATGGAAGACAGCCCATAAGAGTTCTGTAAAAGTTTCATGTTCGAGTAAATTAGGATTCTCTAGCATTCTGAGCAAGAAATCCCTCTTCTGCAAAAGAAGTATCTTTAACCCTCCGAGTTCCTCAACCCGACTGTTGATCTGAAACCCATCTTTCCCTATCCATTTTTTCATTTTCTCGGACTTATGAGGCCAATCATCTCGTAAGATTATCCTACTCGTTTCTTCACTAGTCTTATCGAATTTAGAGAGCGCTTGAAGCAATTCAAGACCAGTCTCGCTAAAAAAAGCT
>JAJYAS010000714.1 GCA_021779415.1 Bacillota bacterium | reverse complement strand
ATACATTAATTCCTATTGAACCGCCGTATACCGAACGGTACGTACGGTGGTGTGAGAGGACGCTGTATAAAATAATTATTCAGCTCCTACTCGATTGCAGGTCCTCTAGGTTAGACCAGTTTTTCATGAAACCCTCAGACGGTTTGGTTCGTGCAATGTCATTTAATGTTTAACAAAGAAAGAAATATAAACTATAAGGATACAACAAATTAAGCCTATAATATTCTCGATTAGAAAAAGAGTATTCAGGTTCCCGGAAAATTCAGGTTTAATCCCTTTCTTAATTCGTATCGTGATAACCATGGCTCCCATATTAAGCACTAATAGGGGGATGAGTATCGTCTTAGCAAAATGAAGTGTTAACATCCTAAAACTCCTCTCATTAAAACATTAAGTGACTTTCATTATACTACCAAAAGATTGATCTAAGCTAATTATCACGCATCAATACGTTAAAAATGACTAGGGGAGTAATCCCTAGTCATTTTTGGGGCAAACCCCGACTATTATGACGAAAGCCTTATGCGTTGATCCCTGAGAAGAATTCTTCATTGTTGTCAATCGGTTGATCAGCAATTGCGGAAAGGAGCTCTTTTGAAGGTGGTTTGCCTGCGTATGTTCCAATAAGGACCCCGGCAATTCCACAGACCAAGCCGATGACACAGTAGCCTAAATAGGAGTTAGCCATAGACCCTGCACCGAAGATTGAATCCCAGATAGGGGTGTAGTAGCTGTTTTTCCAAATTTTGTTTTCAAAGATGAAGAAGAGGAAGGTTCCCAGAGTTCCTGAAAGTCCACCTAACATAACCCCTAAGAGGTTTGCACGTTTCCACCATAACACATAAAGCATTACGGAGATGCCAGCGGTTAGTAGACCAGAAGACAAGAAGTAGGCGTCATTAAGAGTTGCTCCGAAAACAGGACTGTTATAGAGCTGGGCTAGTAGAATATTGATGATGATCATGAACACTGTGACAAGACGTGACCATTTAACAATTTTCGCATCTGACCAATTTCTCTTTTTATAGACCAGAGGTTGGAGAACATCGTAAGACAGGTTCATGGCACAGATATTACTATAGTTAGCTACCGTAGACATTGTATGAGCCGAGAGCAAGAAAATCAGCAATCCCTTAAGTAAGGGGGGCATATAGGAATTAATATAGGTAGAAATGATATTATAGGCACCTTTATCCCCTAGAGCAGCGGCTGCCGTCAAAACACCGTTTTTCATTTCTGGCGGGAAAACGATGAGGCCTAGTACCCCAATAATCGCGGCGGGAATAACGATAATAACGGTGTTAAAAGCGATGCTGTATAATCCACCTAAACGTGCTTCGCGTGTGGTTCTGGCAGCTTGAGCTTTTAACCAAAAATCTTCTGCGGCTGCCCACCCTGGTACTAGTCCAAGCATAACGATCAAGGGGAAGGATATTGAGACATAAGCAAAAAAACTGGTTGCATGTTGGCTAGCATCCACTGGATAAGCAAGACTGTTCACAATGGGTTGAGCTTGCAACATACCCCAGATGGTTGTATTATGAGCTCCCGCTATGCCATGAGCTGTTAAGAAAATGGCACCAGAGGTTACGAGCAAAATAATCGCCCCCATGAAGAACTGGACAACATTGGCGTTGATGACGGATCTGAAACCGCCCATCCACATGTATAAAGCGATGGGAATGGCATAGATAATAATCATAGCTTCAATTGATATACCGAGTGCTGGAGCCATAATCAATGATGCTGCGTATAGTTCAGCCGCCGACCAGATTGTATAGGAGAAAATATTGATGGGAGCTGACAAAATTCGCGCAGGTAAACCAAACCGATTTTGTAGCATTTGGCACTGAGAAATTGCTTTAATTCTTCTTAACGGACGAGCCATCAAGAATTGCCAGATGTTTGAGATAAACCAGGGAATAGCGACAACCCACAAACCTGATAAACCTAAGTCATAAGTGGCCCATGTCATCCAAGTGATCATCCCAATTAACATCCACCCGGAAGCAACGGACATACCTACCATATAAGCAGGTTGACTTCGACCAGTGATCCAGTAATCATTGCTTTCTTCTTCGGCACTTGCGCTGGATTTCTGCTTTCTATACGCATTCAAACCTACTGAAATAAGAAAAGCAATATAAAGAAAAAACACTAACCAGTACCATAATGGACTTACATCGGCACTTCCCATTCACGTTCACTCCTTTGTAATTTATCTACGGTTAGCTCCGTCGAAAATGATTGATAAGTTCGGAATATTTAGGCAATAACCGGCATAAAACAGCTAAGCCAATTTGTTAAACCACCCTATCACCATCCTATCCGAGACTATTAACACTAAATTTAAAGCTAGCGATAGCCTTTTCTCGGTGTTATGTAGATGATACTGCAATATCTGTGCCATGAATATAAATTGTAGAAAAAACGGATTTTGTCACATTATTATGTCAATTTTAACAATACAATGTAGAAATCATAAGTCGATACTGACTCTATTAAGTCATTTTTGGATTGAAATATCCAAAAGGACTTGGCGAAAATTAAGGCTGGAAACATTAACTGCATCCAGCCCCGAGGGTCAATTTACAACATTGATTAGTTTTCCTTGCATAAACGATTTTATATTAATGGCCATGAGGTCAATAAGTCTTTGCCTGGACTCAAAACGTCTCCAACCAATATGCGGAGTGAGGATGACGTTTTCCATCTCAAATAAGGGGTTAGTTGTTTCTGGTGGTTCAGGATCTTGGACGTCTAGAGCCGCACCACCGAGTTTTCCAGTCTTCAAGGCTTCGATTAGATCAGGTTCATTGATGATAGCTCCTCTGGCAGTGTTGATGATAAAGGCCGAGGGCTTCATCATCGTTAATCGGTCTTTATTGATCAGGTGCAAGGTATCGGCTGTGAGGGGGCAGTGGAGGGTCACAAAATCACTTTGTCTGAGCAATTCCTCCAGGGACACAGATTGTATGTTGGGATTGTCCCA
>JAJYAS010000713.1 GCA_021779415.1 Bacillota bacterium | reverse complement strand
GACTGGAGGGAGTGTAGCTGTTAAGGGTGGCATTGTTCTCGACCTTTCGGGTTGGACGGACATCGTGGAAATCGATGAGAGTAACATGCAAGTTGTGGTAAGACCAGGGATTGTGCACGCTGACCTCAATGTTGTACTTTCATCTTATGGGTTATTTTTCCCGCCTGACCCTGGAAGTTCAAAAATGGCGACGATCGGCGGCATGGTTGGGAATAATGCCAGTGGGTTGCGAGCAGTCAAGTTTGGCAACACAGGTCAGTACGTTCTGGGTCTGGAAGTCGTCTTGCCAGATGGGGAAGTCATGAAGACCGGAGGATTACACTCCAGAGCACTGAAAAGCGTTTCCGGGATAAATCTCACAAGCCTTTACGTTGGGTCCGAAGGCACACTTGGGGTTATTACGCAGATTAGATTGAAAGTTCTACCAAAACCGCCGGTTAGGGGAATCTTACTTACGTTGTTTTCCAGCTTGGATGATGCAGCGGCAACAGTGTTGGAAGTATTTAAGAATGGGATAATTCCATCGGGTATCGAGATATTGGACGACTCAGGGATTAAAGCTGCCAATAAATTTCAGCCGGATTTAAAACTTCCAGAGGCAGAGGCTGCCTTATTCTTCGAAATTAATGGTAGCAAGGCAGCTGTCGACTTTGAAGGACAGCAAGTCAAAGAAATTGCAGAAAAACGGGCCAGTGTGGTGGAGTGGGCCACAGACCCCCAACGTATGGGAAAACTTTGGCAAGGACGTGCAGTCATTGGTGCTGCTTCAGCTCGTGTCAAAGCAGGAGCAACCAGAATATTTTGTGGTGAAGACGTTTGTTTTCCAATGGCTAAGGTCCCTGAAGCGTTACGTAGAATTAAGGAGATTGGGGCAAAACATAATACTCTTGTTGTCATCTATGGTCATATTGGAGACGGGAATATGCATACAGCACCCATAATTGATCCCTTAAAACCGGAAGAAGTCGAAGCGGCCCACCGCGTAGCTGATGATATTCATCAACTTGCCTTGGAATTGGAAGGCTCAACCACTGGAGAACATGGGGTAGGTTTTACTCGATCCCAATATATGGTTGCAGAACATGGTAAGGCCTTGGAGATCATGAGAATTATCAAGGATGCCATAGATCCTAAGGGAATTATGAATCCTGGTAAGATATGGGTTGAGAGGTAAATATATGAAAACGACATATCAAATTAATTTTGCGGAAGAGCTTAAGAAGTGCGTACGCTGTGGTGAGTGTCGTGCGAATTGTCCTATCTTCTCCGAGTCAAAAAGAGAACCTGACTCACCACGAGGGAGACTGGCCCTGGTAAAGCTTCTTCAAGACGGAAAGATCCAAGCATCGGCAGAACTGTCTGAAAAACTTTATGGGTGCCTACTTTGCAAAACATGTGCAGTCAATTGTCCGTCTGGGGTCATTACGGATGAGATTATGGTAGGAGTGAGAGATTACCTTGATGATGTTTTAGACAGAAACATCATCAAGAAGTTGGTGCTTAGGGGATTCTTGACTCGTCCAGCTCTGCTTCAAGCCTCTTTTTCGCTAGTAAAGCTTTATCAAAAGACTGGGTTAAACGACGTTTTGACAAGATCGAAACTAATTGAGCATTTGCCGGAAACCATGAGTGCGGGAGCAAAAATCTTACCTGATGTCTCAAAACGACTGGCTCGTGGACGAATTCCAGAAGTTGTTAAGCCTTATGGAGAAAAGCGTTTTCGGGTGGCTTATTTCTTAGGGTGTGCGACGAATTTGATTTATCCCGATGTTGCAATTTCTGGAGTGGACGTACTGGCCAGGCATGGTTGTGAAGTGATTACTCCAGCTGTACAGTGTTGTGGGATGCCTCATTTAGCCTATGGAGATACGGATACTATGGTGCAGATGGCCAAAAACAACATGAAAGTTCTGCTTTCTGCACAAGTGGACGCAGTTGTGACTGATTGTTCGTCATGTTCAGCTACTTTAGCGGAAAGCTATCAGAAACTTTTTGAGCTAGGTACAGTCGAATATAACCAAGCAAAAGAATTAAGTAGCAAGGTCTATGATCTAAGTAAGTTTTTAGTGGAAAAAACGGGTATTCGACCAGGTCCTAATCCAGTCAATGTTACGGTGACCTATCACGACCCGTGTCATTTGAAACGTGGGCAAAATGTCTTTAAACAACCACGGGAACTCTTAAAGGCTATTCCTGGTGTGGATTTCAAAGAAATGAAGGAAGCGGATCGCTGCTGTGGGTCGGCGGGCAGTTTCAGTATTATGCATCACGATCTATCCATGAAAGTACTTGAACGAAAGATTAGTAATATTGCAGCTTCCAAGGCTGCAGTGGTGGCTACTAGTTGCCCGACATGTACTATGCAGTTAAGTTATGGGTTAAAAAGTCACGGCATAGCGGGACAAGTAGTGCATCCAGTTCAGTTGCTGGCTAAAACATATAAAATCGTTGATTACCCATGAGTTTAAACTCGACCAGATCACAGAAGCCTTCGATTTAGTGGATAAAGATGATACGGCGATCAAAGTCATCTTACGTCCCTAAGAATTAAATAGTAAAGGGTATTTTTAGAACGAAGAAGCAGGGGTTAGTCAACTTGGGGGAGAATAACTAAGTAATTGAAATGAGCGAGGGCTTCGGGAGGAAAACTGAAGCCCTTGCTCCTATTTACTTCTATGTCATTAGCATTTATAGAAGGGATGTTGATTACCCATGATCGTCATGGCAAAAATCCTAAGCACCTTGTTCCTCGTCGTTTGGCTTCTTCGGAGGCGCGTTCAAATCGGGCATGCTATGTTAGCAGGCTCGATTATCATTTTTATAATTGCTTCGCCTACGTGGGATAAGGCAGCGACTGCTCTTCGGGCCACCTTGCTGGAAACTAGTACTTGGGAAGTTGTCTTAGCAATGTTTTTTGTCATGTGCCTTGAACATCTTTTGCGGACGAGTGGCACCATAGAAGGTTTTATGACTTCTATGAAAGCAGTGCTGCG
>JAJYAS010000030.1 GCA_021779415.1 Bacillota bacterium | reverse complement strand
ATTATCTATTGGAATGCGCCCCATCTCAGCAATACTGACCAGTCCTAACGTTAATAAGGCTAACAAGCGGGGGATAAAAATTGGGGATTCACTTGTTAAGCTAGACGTAATACCTTGTAAGGAGGATGTCCCAGTTATAAACGCTAAAACTATGAGTCCCAAAAGCAAAGCCGGTTCTGTTAATAATCCCAAAAAGAGTTCTCTGCTCGAGCCCATTCCCCCGAACGTCCCTGCCCCTTCTAAACCAGAAAGTGTCGAAAACAAACGCACCAAACCAAGGCTTGCCCCGAATATGAAGAGGTCCCCCCATCCGCTCAAAGGCGCCCAACCCCAAGCACTTGGGATAACGAGTCCAGCCATCAGTGTGCTCGCCAGAGCGACCCGCGGTGTCAGTAGAAAGATCCACGAGGCATGTTCCGAGATCAGTTCCTCCTTTTTCATCAACTTGCCTAAATCTCGGTAAGGTTGAAGAATCGAGGGTCCCTGGCGCATCTGCCAGAAGGCTTTACTCTTTTTTATGAAGCCTTGAAGAAGTGGAGCCGCAACAATGATTATGGCCAAATGCCCGAATCCCATCAGCAAACTAGTTAAAATCTTAAATAATTCGTCCATCCCTTCTCCTCCTAACGTCCTAAAAACAAGACGACGATGACCGTAATTAATAGATAACCCAAATAAAGGTGAATACTCCCCTCTTGTAGTTTTCGAATTTGACCTGCTAACCAGAGCAACAAGCGGATTATAGGACGATAGAGAAGATCCTCATAGAATTCTTTTATTCTTCCTTGATAACTTAAAGAATGCAAACTATAACCCGTTCCCGCAAAATCCCGTTCCACTTGTCGGTGCGAACCCAATACTTTAGAGAAAAGAATTCGAACGGGTTTCGTTAAGCCAGTCGCAGAATATTGCATACTTGGAGTCAAGGGAGCACCACAATTCCAAGTTGCCGTAACCCTACGTGTCCCTCGTTTACTTAGCATCACAATGATCAACGTAAGTAGGCTAACTATAATAAGGTAAATCGACGCGGTGACAAGGGGTTTTCCTATGGCCGATCCTGCCCCGACGGTTTCTCCAGTTCTCAGAACCGAAAGTGGCACGTTGATCAAGGCTAACGTAGCTGAAGGCCAAAGTACACTCAGAATTGCCAACCCGGCAACTAGGAAGGGCGCGATATATTGAACAGGGTGTGCCTCCTTGGCCCTTTCTGCCATTGGAGAACGTGCTTGTCCAAGAAATGCGATTCCAAACCACTTGACAAAGGTGGCTATTGATAACCCTCCGACCAGGGCTAATACTCCGATAAACAAGGGTAAGATCACCTTGCTCCAGCCACTTGCTAGATTCAAAGTGTTGATCCAAAGGGATTGAAAAAGCACCAGTTCTCCCCAGAAGCCGCCCAAGGGAGGTAAGGCCGTAATCCCTATGATTCCGATCAAAGCTACTAAACCCGTCTTTGGCATTCGTTTAAGCAAGCCCCCTAAACGCTCAAGGTTTCGCGTATGTGTGGCCTGGATGATATTCCCCGCTCCCATAAAGAGCAGGGATTTAAAAAGCATATGTTGCAAGGTATGCCAAAAGAAAGCAACGAGCGCTAAATCCATTGCTACCGGATTTTGCCAAGATCTTGCGAGGAAGGCGCTTCCTAAAGCTAAACCAAGGATGCCGACATTTTCTATTGTAGAGAAAGCGAGCAATTTCTTGAGATCCGACTGAACTGAAGCAGAGAGTATCCCAACGAGGGCAGAAATAGCTCCGACCAGCAAGAATAACCACCCCCACCAAACTGGGCCGGGTCCCAACGTCAGCCAAACTAATCGTATAAAGAGATAAAGTGCAACTTTCACCATAACGCCAGACATGAGGGAGGATACAGGACTTGGAGCCGCTGAATGAGCATAAGGGAGCCAAATATGAAACGGAACGAAACCTGCTTTAGTCCCTAAGCCAATAAAGAAAGCTAGAAAAAGCAAATTATGTTGGAAGGTCGTCAGTGTTGGAGCCTGCTTGGCCCATACTTCAAAGGCAAAACTTCCTGTTTTTACATATAGAAACAAAGTTGCCGCGGTTAAAAAGACTGTTGCAACATGAGTCATGACCAGGTATATGTAAGCAGACTTGCGATTTTGTGGATCTTCATGCTCATATAATACTAAGAAAAAGGAGAACACGGACATCATTTCCCAAGTCAATAAAAAGGAAAACCCATCGTCTGCAAGCAATACTCCGAACATGCTCGCTAAAAACAAAAACCAAGCGACAAAAAAGAACCAAAGCGACTTCTTCTTTTCTTCATATTCCTTAAGATACCCCAGGCCATAGAGAGAGGAAAAAAGCTGACCTAAGAGTAACACCAAAAGGAAGAATACCGTCAGTCCATCCACCTTCCAGGAGAGTGTAAGTCCTGCTCCTTCCCCTGCAAAGAATCTTAAGCCTGTTTTAAGCCAGTCTCCCCCTTGAAGCACTATAGTTCCCCAAATGAGTCCCACTGCAGCCAAGGCAATACTTAAGCTCATTAATAATTGACGAACGGATTTTCTCCCTTTATTAACCATTTATAATTACCCCCTGATTAACTCTTATGTATATTTGTACACTAATTCACTTACCCATTCGTCCAATCAAGTGATCCAATAAAACACCATTTAATCATACGTAATTACTTAAATAATATCAAACGGCAAGAAGTAGTCTGTTGCCCATAAACTAGTAAATACCGCCATAATCCGGTGTTATTCGTCCAATATTCCATCTTTTAGAAGTATACTGTATAATAAGGTGCTTTTTAGTAGGAGCAAGAACAGTAACATTAAACTGGCGTGGAGAATACTCTAGATTACCCATTGAACCTAAGCGGTTTTAGAGGAGGTATCAACATGAACGCCAGGAGTTGTTTGAAAAGTTATCTAAAAATCTTTCTAACTCTAGCTTCCCCTTTTCTTCTTTTAACATTGTCTAATTTATTTATTCCCGTCAATAATGATCTAACATTTTACGGTTATATCTTCTCGTTTTTTGCGAGCTTCTTAATTATTTCAAATCTAAGAGAAAAGCGCATTCTTGTTTCATTCGATAATCGAGATCTATACCTTAATAACTTGAAAACTCGTTTGAAAAAGCTTGGTTATACCGAAGAAACTAGGGAGGGGTTTTTAACTACCTTCGGGCCAATGGAGTCTAGTTATCTAAGTAGGAAAATCTTTGCTTACATATATAAAGATTCGGCCACCATTGTCGCTCCCAAAAAGTACATTAAAGCTTTACAGAAAGTGAGCAGCCTCACTTTTCCTTCGAAAATAGGTCTAAAAAAGGCGCCCCCATCATGGAAGCGCCTCTACTGAAACGGATCAGCCCGCTTGTAAACCATAGTTTGAACAAAGTGCACTCAAGCCACCCGAAAAACCGTTACCCACAGCATTGAACTTCCATTCCCCTTGATGTCGGTAAAGTTCGCATACCACAAGTGCAGTTTCCACGGAAAAATCCTCGCCCAAATCATAGCGCATAACTTCTTGTTCGTTTACTTCATTTACAACGCGAACAAAGGCGTTGGAAACTTGACCAAAGTTCTGCCCCCTGGCAATCGCCTCATGGATTGTAACTGTAATGGCAATTTTTTCAACATGCACCGGTACAGAGGCGAGATCAATCTTAATTTGTTCATCATCTCCCTCACCGTCTCCAGTGAGGTTATCGCCTGTATGGACCACCGAACCTTCTCCGCCGACAAGATTGTTGTAGAAAATAAAATCTTCAATACCCCCGGCTCTACCATTCTTATCAATTAAGAAAGCAGCGGCATCTAGGTCAAAATCTGCTCCCCCTGAATATTTATTCGTATCCCAGCCTAGTCCAACAACGATCTTTGTGAGCCCAGGGTTTCCCTTGGTCAAGTCAATCTTTTGTCCTTTTTGCAAACTGATTATCACGATGAACCACCTCTTCAATTCTGTTTTAAACCTTAACAACATAACAAACTTTGAATTCTGGCCTCTGACTCCTGACCTCTGAATTATACGTCTAACCCGAAATCTTTGCAAAGTCCAGCAAGTCCGTTTTGGTAGCCGCTGCCAATCGCATTAAACTTCCATTCCGCGTTGTTTCGATAAAGCTCTCCAACAACCACTGCGGTCTCGACAGAGAAATCTTCACCAAGGTCGTAGCGAATTATTTCTTCACCTGATGTTTCATTTAGAACGCGTACATAAGCATTAGAAACTTGCCCAAAGTTCTGATTGCGTTCTTTGGCCTCATGGATCGTAATCCCAAAAGAGATCTTGGCAATACTGCTAGGGACAATTGCTAGGTCGACTTTGATTTGTTCATCATCCCCATCTCCAACACCTGAACGATTATCCCCCGTATGAGTTACTGAACCATCGGGGCTCTTTGTATTGTTGTAAAAAATAAAATTCTTATCATCAATGACTTTTCCTTCAGAATTCAGCATGAAGGCAGCAGCATCTAAATCAAATTCTTTTCCACCATCATACTTATTGACGTCCCACCCAAGACCAATAACAATCTTAGTAAGACCAGGGTTGCTTTTGGTAAGATCTACCTTTTGGCCCTTCTGCAAACTTATAGCCATTAAATTATCCCCCTTCAACTATAATTATTGATAACGACGAACAATTTCGCTCAAGGAAGCATCATTTGTAGCTTCCCCTATGGCAGCAAATTTCCATTCATTCGTGTGCCGGTAGACTTCGGCGACGATTAGACTCGTTTTACCAGAGTAATTTTCCGTCAAATTGTAACGGCAGAATTCTTGTCCATTGACTGGATTGACCACCCGTATAAAGGCATTCGCAATATGCCCGAAATCTTGCCTGCGTTTAACGCAATCGTAGATGTTGACCACAAAAAGAATCTTATTGACCCCACTGGGAACTTGGTTTAACTCCACATGGATCTGTTCATCATCCCCTTCGCCACCGCCAGTAAGATTATCCCCACTGTGCTTCACGCTTTTGTCAACGCTTTGGAGATTGCCAAAGTAAACCAACCGATCTTTTGAGGTGAGCTTGTCGTGTGCATCGAGCATCAGAGCAGATGCATCACAATCAATTTCCGCAGGCTTTCCACCCAATAGTCCACTTAAAAAGCCCCCAGACTTTGTCTTCGAAACTTCATCCCATCCTAAACCAACCATAATTTTGGTTAAACCGGGGTTCCCTTTCGTTAGATCAATCTTTTGTCCCTTTTGCAAGTTAATCGTAGCCACTTGAATTCCCCTTTTCTAAATTTTGATTTCTAGGATACTTTTTTCTTCTCGCCAGTGTCCTTATTTCCGTTATTACTTTTGCCAAGCAGAACCTTGATATAGTGGAATAGAAACGTACTAAAGAATACAGCAATTAAAATCACGAAAAATAATTCGTCTGAAACAACATAACCAAACACCGAAGCCATCATTTTTGCACCGATTAAGGCAATTAAAACATAAGCTGTTGTTTCAAGCTCAGGGTATTTTTCGATAAGAACAAGGAAAATCCGTGCTACTCCCCGCATCATCAAGATTCCAAATATGGCACCAAGAAATAGCACCCAAACCTTTCCACTTACACCGAAGGCCGCTAAAACACTATCTATACTGAAGGCGATATCCATTAGTTCCACTTGGAGAACCACTCCCCAGAAACTCTTAGCCTTCCCCTCGACTTCTTTTCCATCCTCTTCTTCATTACTCGCAAAAAAATATTTACCAGACATCCAGAGTAAGTAGAGGGCTCCGATCACCTTTACCCACCGGATTTGAACCAGATAAACACCAAACCCAATGGCTAAAAACCTAAAAAGATAGGCTCCCCAAATACCATAAAATAAGGCCTTTTTTTGCTGACGCTTTGGCAATTCTCGCACAATAACAGCCAAAACTAGAGCATTATCGGCAGACAATAAGCCTTCCAAGATGATTAATGAACCAATAATCCCAAGACTTACAGGATCAGATAAGGTTGCCAGAAGGGCGTGCAAGGAGAAAAACTGGCCATAACTAGCCGAAATTCCTTGAAAAAAACCTAACAATTCGAACCACTCCAATTTTATTCTTTAAGCTTTTTGCTCGTTGTATCTATTCTTTACATATTTTACAAGTAAATATCTCATCATTTCAATTATCTTATCACAAGTGAGCTGCATGTCATAAGCGTTCACATAAATTTCACATTATTTTCCTCTATCGCATCCCTTTCTACCAATGTTTACCACAAATATTGTACTTTAAAACAATTAATTATACAACTCCCTCTGTGAATAGCGACCCGGCTACACGATCTAAAATTTCCTCTGCAGCCCCGATTCCATGATTTTGAGTAAAGTTTATCCTCTCTAAACCAAGAAGTCCCTGTGAATACAGCGCATATAACTCACCATGCGATGGGGCTATGGCCAGTTCCGCTACTTTCAGCATCTCTAAATCCAGCAACGAATCTCCTGCTGCGACAACATAATTAATGTTTTCTTGATCTTTGATATATCGAACAGCGGCATTTTTGTTGATATTCCTAGGAACAAGATAAAGTTTTCTCCCTTGCACAGATAACTCCCATCTGTTTTCGCTTGCCCAAATTTTAAAAGCGGCTAATTCTGCTAACGGGATCTTTTCTCGTTCGATCAGACAATAATAAAATAAATTATCCGCCCATTTACCCGATTCCGCGATCACCCATGAAGGATGAGCGACTTCTTCAAACTTCTTGATAACATCCGGTCCAGCTAAACAGTTATCTCTTCCTTTAAACACCCGTTGAGCCCAATCTTCATCTTCTCTGCCCCTATAAAATATTGTCCCGCCATTACTGGTCACTGCGTATTGAGGCATAATATCATAACCACGGAAATTAATTCTCTGATATTGAAGTTTCGTTCGGGTAGTTACAGGCACAAAAAATGCCTGTTGAGAGATCTCCCTTAATTTACTTAGCGCGCTTGGAGTCATATAGGAAATAAATCGGTCATCCAGCCATTCCACGGGACGAATTTGAGGAATTATCTCCTTGCTCATAATCGATCGATACGAATAGATCAAGGTTTGGTCAAGGTCGCTTGCAAATAACATTGCTTCCTCCCTTAAAGCCGTCGCACAATGCCACAGCAGGAATATGTAAGCTCAGGATACTCCTCCACTGGGACCCCTTTATCACGAGACAAGAGTAGAATATGTTCTAAATTAGGATTTTTTAGGTTGTCCACTAGGATTCTCTCCGGTATCCTCCTCAAAAGAACCCTTGTTGTTTCCCCAACCCCTGGTTTAATAAAGTTAATATCCTCAATCCCGAACTTCTCCATGATAGTCGTTATCTCTTTAAGACCCTGCCAAGTAACCTCCACTTGACCCTTCCCCTCTTCAGCTTGGAGGACTCCCTGATCCAGATTTTCAAACTCCACAGAAATTGTATCAACGAAAAGATTGGAAACATCCTCTGCAAGGAGTTCCTCATAAAATCGAGCTCCATGAAACTCCCGCTTTCCCACTAGATCCGGTCGAAAAGCAGTTCGACTGACTAAACCGGAGACGGTTGAATTTAAACAAGCACTTGGGATTAAAAAATCTTCTCGTGTTCCAAAGGTTTTGACACAGGATCCGGGGTCGGCAAGAACGGCTAAGTCATTATCTAACTCGTACCCATAGTTAACTTTGAAATCAATACATGCTTGGTTCAAAACGCTGGTTATAGCCCCCTTACCTGTCCAACCATCAATAAACTGGATCTTAGATTCCAGGTGATTTTGAAGAATGTAGAGGATCGCGTTTTCGTCGATGCCCCTGCCGCGAATAATGGAAATACTGTAGTGGGGTAAATCCAAGTTATGGAGTTCCAAAAGATAACGTTTAATTAAGACCCCGATTGGCGTGCCAGCACGAGCTAGAGAAACAAGAACCATCTTGGGACCATTTCTCTTTAAAATGCGCTCTGCTACTACCCCCACCGCCTCAGCGACTTTGGCGGCACTCTCCTGGAGAGTTTGGTGAAAGAGATCCATGTATTCCTTCGTGGGCTTATATTCGATCGGCAGCATTTCTGAATAATGACCGCCGGATTGGATGTTTCTTTCTCGTGTTTGCAAATCCGTTTCGGCCAATAACCCATTGAGATTCTTAAGCAAAAAAATGACATCCTTGGGGTCATAACTTCCCATTGGTAAAGGATCTGGAATACGAGGAGTGATTTTTATTGTCATTGTCATGCCTCCAGAACATTAACGCTTTGACCAGTACCCATCACCAAAACCAAACGGGGAATGCCTAATTCCTTGAACGAGGTTAGAATTGGAGTTAGTCGTTCAGGGTTCACTTCCCTTTCAAGAAACAAATACACTTCATCGTAATAGTTTAAGGGCACATTATAGACATAATTAGTGACACTAGGTTCGTCAGGGCTAACATAAGCGAAGCTATTTTGAATCGCATAGTGTGGTTTCACGAAGGGATAGATCGGACTTCTCGTAGTGGAGTGATAACTAATTCCTGTCCCCATGTAGGCGGATATGAGCATGGGGAAATACATGAACTCACCAGTACCCAGACAAAGCGTTTTTTCACCCTTTCGCTCTTTCTTGAGCGCTTGGCCAATTTTTATTGCCAATGGCAGAATCCCCTGATTGTCATTGCTTGACAGGCCAAATCTCCCTGTTGCTTTCAAATACGGAGCAAGATTCTTATACCCTGTAGAATCTTCTGAAAACACGGAGACCACCTCTTGAAGTTCAAGAAATCTAAGTTCAGGTATAACAAAAGATTCTTCTTTCAAAACGCCTGATCCCAAGGTCAGAGCGTCGAAGTTAATCTCTTGGTTAAGGGGATTGCCGCTCACTGCTATTTTTCCTTCCAATAGAGAAGCCGTCTGGATCTTTATGTCAAGTTGTTGCTCAAGTCTTGTAAACTTAGCACGGTCTTCTCGGGTTCTCCAATCTAAAAGAGATAGGACAACGTAATCCTTCTTCGGGAATTTTCCTTGTATGGCCCGAATGATATTCAGAGCTGTATTCCCAGTCGTTATCTCATCATCGACTAGAATAATTGTTTTGGAAGTCGCCAGCAACTCCTTGTCCAACGGATAACACCGATGATTAACGGCATGGGAATGGTCTTCAGTAAAGTTTAGCTCTGAGACCATCGTGGGTAGTGTTTCACGTGTTGTGTGAAGGTAGTGAGCATTATCAAATAAACTAAACGCGGCCTGCCCCAAGGCAGTCGCTGTCTCTGCAAAGCCTATGAATAAAGTTTCCTCAGGGAGAATGACGAGCGCTCTTTGCAATACTTTTTCATAAACCTTCCTAGTATCTTGCTTGCTCTTAAGGGCCTGAATAATATCTTGGGTATCAGCATGGTCCCTGCCGTGAATTTTTTGCAGGAATTGAGCAGCAAGCGCTATCCCTGCAAGCAGTGGAACAAACGGATCAACCGGGACATGTTTTCCGAGTACGTTACTGACAAAAAGAAACGCTCTCTTCTTATTTTTTCTGGCAGCTAAAGAAAACAACGTCTTCGGTTCGAAACCAAAGGGATTATTTGTTATCGTAACCGAGATCCGCTGCCCTTCAAGATTATATGAACACGTCTTCGGTAAGCAGGCTGATAAAATTGTGTTGTTCATGAAACACTCCATAATTCTTTGCTCTTAATAAGATTTTCCGTGCCCAATTGTAATGCGGTTTAATTTCGTTCATTTTATTAGTATAGTGACTTTTAATGACACCACGCTGATCTTGGTCGCTCTCGATGATACTCAGAGCGTCCAAATATTCTTCATGCCCCACAGTATATAAGGACTGAACAGGGAGAATATGGCTCGGATGAATAATGGTCTTGCCAATAATTCCATTTTCTTTATCCAGAATGACTTCGCGAATTAAACCATCAACATATTTATTTAAAAGTTGGCTTCTAATCTTAGTCCCATTCCCTCCCTTCGTGGGATGGAATTCTTCAAACGGACTCTTCCGCAACTGAGGTTTGAGCACCCTCTCAACATTTGCAAAGTATTCCCATACGGGTCCAGACACCACGTAATCGCTTTCGACACGAGCGAAAATATTGGTAATATCTGCGATGCAATCCCGAATGACCATGATATCATAGACGGTTACATCCGGCCCCCTTCTAATTCCGAAAAGACCCGAAAAATCTGTCGCTCCGATTCGCACATTTAGAACTAAGTCCTGATAAGAATCTAAAAGTCGCTTCGTTTCCAACAACTCTTTGACGCGAGACTCGAGATAAATCGCTTTTGGGCTTTCAATAATTGGCATTCCGTAAAAAGTCCCCGTGTATTGCGTATTGAGACTCTTAAGCGTCTCAAAATACCGATAACCTTCCGATGTGAATTTAGGAAAAACAAAACCCGCGATAATCTTCGAGCTGTCTCCCATTCTTTCTGGGAGCCTAAGAATCTGTTCGGGATTTCGTACCCTTATAAAAATCAGAGGCAGATCATCAGGTTCTATTTCCCGATTCCCCAAGGCCTTATAGATCTCTTGCACTTGGTTCGTAAGATTAGTCTCAGCAAAGGGCACCTCAGAATCCCCAATTGAATCTTCTAAACAAAACACAGTCGAGGCTAGTCCCATATTTTTTTTGCTAAGGATATCCTTTGCTATAGTTTCTCGGGTTCCTGGCATATATAAAGTCGCCCCGAGAGCGTAAGAAAGGATTTCTCGGGGAGTTTCTTTATCAAAAGACTCAGGCGTTTTAAAGAAGGTTGCTTCCTTACCCTCTGGCGTTAAAAAATTAAAGTATCTCAAAGTATCGTACTAACCCAAAGGCAGCACTTCTCTCCTTTCTCCAAGTTCGTCACGAAAATCTAGCTGAATGTACCCTAGCAAGGTGAATTCGGATTTCATTGCTTCATGCGCCAAACACAAAAAGTGGAAGCGATAAGTTCCTATGCTTACAGGAATAAACAGCTTCCACTCTATAGTCGCCAAGCGCGCGAAACCCTCTTAAAGCACGCTCGAATCTTAACTAAAATGTAAATACTTTTGCTTCAGTTGCTAGGTCAATAAGGTGTGGAGCGGTCGATAATTTGGCGCCCTTAATATATTCGTCTTCACTGTAAAGTCTAGTTCTAGCGCAGGGTGTACAGATATAAAAGGTAACATTTTGTTCAATTAAATAATCGATATACGGTTTAGCAGCATCCCCAGTGGGTGCCTTTACATTATCCGCCAATCCCAAAACCGCATATGCCACAGCATCATCAACTAAGAAAATATTAACTTCATGTCCCTTTTCTTTGGCCACCTTCGCAAGCTGAAATGCCCGAGTTGCTCGGATAGGATCCTCAAGCCCTCGACTCAACACAAATAAAAATTTCTCCAAAGTTATCCCTCCCTTTAGTTTTTGGTATTAAGGCATTGTGATGTATTCTTTCTCCATGGTTTGCCAATTTCCTTGTGCAAACTAAAAATTATCTCTTCTTATACTAATTTAAACCTTTGGGTGGAAGTTTGGAGAGCTTGGGCTGCAGATTGAAGTTCTTCCGCGAGGGAACTTATTTCTTGCATTGAGTTCATTTGTTCTGAGCTACTCAAGGCTATTTCTTCCGTTCTAGCTGTGCTTTCTTTGATAATAGCAGCAATCTGTTCAATTTCGGAGAAAATTTCATGAGAGCCGTCTGCAATATTACGGGCAAATAGTGAATCTACAGTTTATTTTTACATAGTTTTTACCGAGCCATTAAATTGTTTTTCTTCATTATTCTGCGTTACATAATCAATTTCAAGATTAAACGTTTGATTTTTTTCAAATTTAAAGGTGTCACGTCCATTTTCAAAGTTTAGTTCTGAGATATACAAGTCTAAATTCGTTAACTCATTGACTTGATACCCATTGTCACCCTGCGGCAATATTGGTTGACCTTTATCATCAAAAGTTGCCATTTTATAACCGGCTATTGGAAGATTCTTATTGTATATCCATCCCCATTTGAATGACTTACCGAATTCAGTATACCGAATCCATATAGATTTTACTAAGTATGGTTGACTGAATGGAATTGTTATATGAAAGTGTCCATCTAGTTTACCATCCGGTTTTAAATCATTGGGGCTTAATTTATCCGTATCGACTCCGATCCATTGAAACGAGACATTGGTCAATTGTGTTGGATTTGTTGATGCTGCTTGCACTTGCGAAGTTGATGATTGTGACTGAGATGGCGTATTACTATTGGTTGAAGTATTGGTTGAAGTAGCGCTTTGAGGCTTCGCAGGACTACATCCTAAAAGTGTAAATACAACAATTGTCGGTATTAATATTTTAGCGAATTTCATTTAGATCCTCCTCTGTCCATCATTTCAATATTCAATGCTTGGTGAACAACGTTTACTGGTCATGGTGGTGGAGCATAAAATAAGGATAAAAGGTTCGAGGTTTAACACGACGTTGCCTGCCTCTTCAATTTACTCGCTAGATACATCCCTAGGCCGATAACGCTCTCTATGTGTAATAGATGTTCAATGGACGGCTGGAAAAGAATGGTGGCATTAGCCCGAACTTCTTCGTCCCCTTCCCAAACGATCACACACAGGGGAATCTCGGGAAAGGCCCGGAAAATAACGGACGCATCTCCGAATGAAGCAGGTTGACCACCCAAGGTGGTCGCACTCGCCGAT